>NZ_JBJIAB010000010.1:0-139016 GCF_045310795.1 Candidatus Clostridium helianthi | reverse complement strand
TAAAATAATAATATCATTCTTTAACTTTTATGTTTAGAAACAATATTTTCCATTAATACATGTGCTGAATGCGGGATATAATGCAAAAAAATATGATTTAGCCCCAAATCCTTTGTTTTCAGATTTCTCGTAATTACCCATTGCATTAGGTCTTATGGAATATCCATTATCAAATGCTATTTTTAACATTTTAAAAAATGCCCTTGGATGTGCAATATAATATGAGATTATTTTTGTTGTAGTAAATTTTTTATAATAATCCTCTATAAGCTGTTTATCATATAAATTAACTAAAGTCACATCATCATAGAAAGTTGTATCTTTTAATAAGGAATACTGCTCATTTAAGTTAAAAAATTTCATAACTTCATCAGGGTCTTCTTCATATAATAAAATCCCTCTATTCATTGCATGATATCCATTAATATATTGAAAATCTCCACTTATCTGCTTATAAAACAATATTGAACTTATTACAAATCCAATAGCTAAAATCATGGATATCCCTTTAAATAATTTTTCCTTATTTTTAAATCCTATTCTAATACATAATGCTGCAATTAAAATACCAACTGGCGAAAGCTGCTGTTTTGAACCTAAAAATATAAAAGAAGAAATTCCAAACAGCAATACATTTAGCTTGCTAAACTTATTGAATTCTGCCATATTTAATAAAATTCCTATGCTTAGCAAAAAGAAACTTATATTAATAGCTTCCCCATAAAAGGAATTATAATAAGCTAAATATGTTGTGTCACAAAATATAAAAATGGTTACTAAAGTTATTATTAATTTATGTTTTTCTTCAGTAACTTGATTTATTAATACCTTTACAATTAAATAAATTCCAATTGCCTCTACAAGTAAAAACATCCATGACATGAATCTTATATCTAAAACGAAATTTTTATTAAACATCTGGCTTATATAAACTGCTATCTTAATAAAAATTCCCTGAGTTGATATAAAGTTTTTTTCTATATCATTATTGTATTTATAAATTCCATAATACCTATAAAAATATCCGTTATATAAATCACTATCATTGGGATTTAATTCATATACACCATTTGAACTTATCACTCTATAGAAATCCCCATTATCTGCCATGCCAATAATAGGTTTAACAAACAAAGTAAATATGCCTATTATTATTACTAGGAAAAAAGCTGCTAATGGATAATTGATATTTTTAAAAATACTATTTTTCTTATTCAAAATATTTTTCATCTTTCTCCTTCATAAATAATAATTTGATTTTCCTCTACTTATAGGATGTGAAACAAGTTATAAATTATTCTTTAAAATGTAATCTATATGTACATATCTTCCATGGTAGAATCATTGCCTTTATTAGTTCTTAAATATATGTTATCATTTTATATGTATATATTTTAAATTCGAAGCATTGGAAGGAGATTTTATGATTAAATTAGTTGTAACAGATATGGATGGAACTTTACTAGACGAGAATGGTCACTTACCAGATGGATTTACTGATATCTTGGACCGTTTAAGAGCAAAAAACATAAAAATTGTTGCTGCTAGCGGAAGACCTTATTATACGCTACAAACTAACTTTGGCCCTGTAGGAAGATATTTATCTTTTATTTGTGAGAATGGAGCTTTAGTTGTTGATAATAATGAGATAATTTATAAAAGTGTTTTAGCTAAAGATATGGTTCAAAATGTAATCAGTGAAGCTAAAAAAGTCAAAGCAAATGCATTAGTAATATGCTCTCCAAATTGTGCATATATTGAAAATTATTCTGAAGAATATTTAACTGAAATAAAGAAATATTATACAACATTAGAAATTGTAGATGATTTAAGTAAAATTGATGATGATATAATTAAAATTAGTATTTGTAATTTGGAAGGTACTAATAATATAACTGACAGTGAATTAACCAATGATCTTAATATAGTTTCAACTGCAGCAATCTGGACTGACATTTCAAACAAAGGCGTTAACAAAGGCGTTGCTTTAAAGAGTCTTATGAATACTGATAATATATCAAAAGAAGAAACTATGGTATTTGGAGATTATTATAATGATATAGAAATGCTTGCTGAAGCTGAGTATAGCTTTGTAATGGAAAATGCTCCAGAAGACATGAAGCAATATGGTAAATACATAGCTGCAAGTAACGTAGAGCATGGAGTTTTAAGAGCAATTCTTGAATATGCTCTTTAAGCACAATCATAAGGTATTGTGAATCACTAGATACCTAAAGTGAACTTAAAGTTATATATGTAAATACCGAAAGGAAGGTCATGCATTTGTTCGGGTTACTGAGAATTTAGCTGTGAATTTCTAACAGTAGAAGTCGTACCCATTTCTGCATGTTCCTGTGGCAAAGTACAGGACAAGCAAAAATGGAACAACTTCTACTGAAGAAATATCTACAGCTAAATTCTCTATGTAACACCTCCACAAAAGCAAGACCTTCCTTTCTGATATATGCCATAATTAAAAATGTATGTTTTTCTTTATGTTCGGTATCTAGGTCATAAATAATCAAATGTATAGGTGAACTACTTAAAGTGATAGCAAAACAAAGAAATAGAATACATATATGTGAAGTCAGGCATTGAAAAATGAGCTGTTGGTATGTCTTAATGAGACGTTGTTCCATTTTGCTTGTCCAAATAAATTTGGAGCACGCATAAATGGGCACATCGTCCCATTTAGACATACCTAGCGAAGTTTTTCTAGTCCTGCGGAACATGTATGTATTCTATTTCGGGTGTTTATTTCTTCACTTTAAGTTCTGCACAATACATTATAACAAACTCATTTGCTGCACTTCTGTTTCTTTGAATGAAGATATGCTGACTCCAATCAGCCTTACTTCTTCTTTCAATTGCTCACTATCTAATAGCTCTTCTGCAACTTTATATATTTCAAGCTGAGTGCCAATATAATAATTTAATGTTTTACTTCTTGTATGATTTTCAAAATCCTTAGTTTTAAATTTAAGTGTTACAGTTTTTCCACTAACATTTTTTCTATTTAAAATCTCTTCAATTTCAAAAGAAAATTCTTTAATGTATTCTCTCAATTCTTCTTTATTTTTAGTATCGAATTTTAAAGTCCTTTCTTTTCCTATAGATTTTCTTTCACGAATTAACTCAACTTTTCTACCATCAATTCCTCTTATTCTATCGTATATCTCAATACCATTCTTGCCTAGATACTCTATATAAAATTCTTTCGGCATCTTATATAATTCTTCAATATAATATATCCCCATATTATTTAGCTTTGCTACTGATACTTTACCTAAACCATGAACCTTAGATATAGGAAGAGGAAATAATATATCAGGAATCATTTCTTTTCTTATTTCTTTGATTCCATTTGGTTTATTCCATTCAGAAGCAAGCTTTGCCAAGAATTTATTATAAGATATACCAATAGATAAAGTTAAACCAACTTCCTTAAATACTCTATTTTTAATATACCTTGCAGCCTCAATTCCATCTTTTATTTTTCCTTGAGACAAATCTAAGAAACCTTCATCAATAGATACAGGTTCTACTAGTGGCGTTACTTCATTAAATATTTCAAATATCTCCTGAGATACTTTAGCATACTTTCCATATCTCCCAGATACAAAGATTCCATTTGGACATTTCTCTCTAGCCATGAACATCGGCATGGCTGAATGAACGCCGTATTTTCTTGCTTCATAAGAACAAGTTGATACTACTCCCCTTTCACTTATCCCGCCTACTATAACGGGCTTACCTTTAAGATCTGGATTATCCCTTTGCTCAACAGATGCAAAAAAAGCATCCATATCTACGTGTAGTATTACATTATCCATTTTTATAAAATCACCTCTTTATGATTAACTAATTTTCAATATTTAATTGATCATGCATATAGATATCCAAATTTGAAACTAGATTTATGTGGTAACTTACCGAAATCATAAATATTTTGTTCCGAAAAGCTATGAAAATATCGCTGAAGGTTCTAATCAGCAGGTTATATCCAATTTAGCATGCTCCACCTTTCAGTTTGACAAGCTAAATTGGAACAACCTACAGCTAAGAACCTTTAACAGCTCATTTTCAAATGTTTTCTTCACAAATATATTTATGATTTCTAGTAACGATATGAGCTTAAAATTCTAGCAATTTTGTAAATCTGTTCATCTAATAAGTCGAATTCTTAAATTGGATACCTATATAGATAACCCGACTGAGACCTGAACTTATACATATAACTCGCCGAAATGAATAACATACTTTTGTTCCAGTTGGGATAATATTTCATGGTATTAAATCTAGTTTATCTATAAACAAATTGCACTCGTTTTTTTTATATAGCTTATAAAAAAATCTGTATATTATTATACAAAATAATCTATAAGTATTTTAACATATAAATCATTAGTTAATGAAACAATAATATATGGCATAAATCTTATATTTATATTAATTGCTATACATATATATTGCAAAAATAATACTTCATCATAATTCTAGAAATATTACAAGAATTTTAGCTGTAATTGTGAATTGTGAAATGTGCATTGTAAATTGCAACATATACATATTAAAAAGTTAGCTAATTTTATTTGACATATGGTATAATAATAAAGTATTTTAAGTATAATAGCGTTATTAGCGATATTTTTATGTAAAGGAGTAATTATTATGGGTCTTAAAGAAAAAATAGGTAGTAAATTCAGTAACTATTTCCAAAATGCTTATATGGAAAAGTATGGTGACAGAATTACAAGCATATCTGGAACTGTTTTATCTGTAAAGCTTATTGAAAAAAGTTATGTTATCTTCAATAGATTAATGGTTGAAATGGTTATAAAGCCTGAAGTTGGGAAAAAAGTTGTTAAGTGTTGGTATAAAAAGAATAGATGGTTTAAGAAACCTGAATTCATTGCTGTAAAGCAAGGTAACAAAGTTATTGTTATGGGTGTTACAGGTGATAAGGATAGTAAGAAAGAAAATTCTCAGGAAGTTCAAATATTTAACCTATTAAATCTTACAACTAAGAAAGATTTAGTGCCAATAGACCATAGCCAAATAAAAAAATCACGTCAACAAGCAAACAATATGATGAGAAGATAAAAAAAGGGCTAAGCCCTTTTTTTATTTTGTCTTTATTAATAAATATACACTGTTAATAAATGCTATTATCCCTGAAAAGAATATAACTATAAGCCATTGATTAAGAGATAATGCTACTGTATGAAATACATTTTGTAAAAATGGTACATATAAAACTGAGCACATTAGTGATATAGATATTAAAACAGCTCCAACTAAATAAGGATTTGTAAATAATTTAATTTGGAATATGGAGTATCTTTCTGATCTACATTCAAATACGTGTATTAATTGAGATAAAACTAATGTACATAATGCTAAAGTTCTGCATGTTTCTAAATTCATCTTGTAATATCTTCCTACCATGAATGATAGTAAGGTACACAATCCTATTAATGTTCCTCTTATTACTATTTTTTCAACTAATCCTCTTGCAAATATACTTTCCTTTTTTTCTCTTGGAGATTGTCTCATTATGTCTTGCTCTGGTGGATCAACTCCAAGTGCTATAGCTGGAAGTCCATCAGTAGCTAGATTTACAAGTAATATTTGTATTGGACTTAATGGATTAGGTAAATAGAATAAAGTTGCCAAAAACATTGTTAACACTTCTCCAAGGTTACAAGATAGTAAGTATCTTATAAATTTTCTTATGTTATCATATATTATTCTTCCTTCTTCTACAGCTGCAACTATAGTTGAGAAATTATCATCCATAAGAATCATAGATGATGCTTCCTTCGTTACATCTGTACCCGAAATTCCCATTGCAACTCCTATATCTGATTCCTTAATAGCAGGTGCATCATTTACACCATCGCCTGTCATTGCAACGATATTTCCTTTTTTCTTAAAAGCCCTTACAATTCTTAACTTATGGTTAGGTGAAACCCGCGCAAAAACTCTTACTTTTTTTATTCTTCCCTCTAATTCTAAATCACTTATAGCCTCGATTTCATCACCTGTCATTACCTGATCTGCTGTATTACATATATTCAAAGATTTTGCTATTGCAAGTGCAGTATTCTGATGATCTCCTGTTATCATTATAGGCTTTATTCCTGCAAGTTTGCATTTTAAAACTGCATCTCTAGCTTCTTCTCTTGGTGGATCAATACTTCCTGCTATACCTATAAAAATTAAATTCTGCTCTAACTTATCACTTTTTGTTAGATTATCTTCCTTATATGCTGCTGCTATACATCTAAGTGCTCTAGATGACATTGCTGTAATAAAATCACTAACTTGCTTTTTCTTTTGATATGTGAATGGTTTTATTTTGTTATTCTCTAGTATAAATTCACATCTATCTATTACTCTTTCAGGAGCTCCCTTAACGTAACATGTTTCATTTGCTCCCTCCTTAGCGCCTTCCTTGATTATAACCGACATCATCTTTCTATTTGAATCAAATGGTATATCATATATCCTATTTGCATCATTTATAAAATCTTCTAAATCATTAACATCATTAAAGAACATATTTATTAGTGCAGTTTCTGTTGGATCACCATGAAGTGCTTCACTCATTTTTTTCTTCGTAAAATCATAATTACAGTCATTACAATATACAAGAGCTTTCATGAACTTTGTATAATTACTTAGCTTCTCTTTTTCAAGTTCATGAATTCTGCCATTTAAATATACCTCTTTTACAGTCATCTTATTTTGAGTTAATGTTCCTGTCTTATCAGAACATATTACAGATGTACATCCTAGTGTCTCTACAGCTGGAAGTTTTCTTACGAGCGCATTTTTCTTAAGCATTCTAGACACACCTAGAGCTAGTGAAACAGTAACAATTGCAGCTAAACCTTCTGGAATTGCAGCAACTGCCAAGCTAACGCCAAGTAAGAACATCTCTGTTATATCATTTCCTCTAATTATTCCCATTGCAGTAACAATTGCACATATCACAAGGCAAATTACAACTAGGACTTTCCCTAGAGAGTCTAATCTTTTATTTAAAGGGGATTTTTCTTCTTCAATATTTTGAATTAGGTCTGCAATCTTCCCCATTTCGGTGTTCATTCCTATACAATCAACTTTAAATAATCCTTTTCCTTTTACTACAGTAGTTCCCATAAATCCTTCGTTATTCTTCTTTGTCTTTTTACCATCAGCTTTATATGGATTGGCTTCTTTGTTTACACCAACTGACTCACCTGTTAATAGTGATTCATCAACGACTACTGATGAACTTTCTATAAAGAATCCGTCAGCAGGTATCCTATCTCCAGCCTCCAAAATAACAATATCCCCTATTGTTAAGTAGATAGAATTTATAATCTGTATACTTGAATCCCTCAAGACTTTACATGTAGGTGCCGCTAATTCTTTCAGCGCTTCTAAAGATTTCTCTGTTTTAAATTCTTGGACAAATCCTAGTATTGCATTAATAACTATTATTATGAGTATTGTAATGGCATCTGCCTTATCTCCAATTATCCCGGAAATTATAGTAGATGCAATTAACACCCAAACAATGAAGTCATTAAATTGAGATAGAAATATTTTGAATGCTGATGCTTTATTATGGTGCTTCAATTCATTAAGTCCAAAGTTCTTAATCCTCTTTTCCGCTTCCTTAGTGCTAAGACCAGATGTCAACTCTTTTTCCTGTACCACAACTTTTCCTCCTAAATATAGAACTTTATATAATATATATATTTTCTATTATGAAGAATATTACTGTCCACTTAATTAATTTTCATCCTCTGTAACTCTTATGTACAGTCTTTTATTTCTTAATTGTTGATAATCCTTTTTAGGTTATCTTCTTAATGAGTTTAAAATTCTCTCTCTTAAACTCATTTTACTTGACTACTCCTATGGGATGGACATATAAATTGCGATAAAATTACTTATGGCAATACTATCAATAAGGATACTTGAAATTAATTACAATAAAAATGGAGGATACAAGTGATAAAACAGTTCTATAAAAGCAAATAGCAACAAGCAAAAATCTTGCCTGCTGCCATCTGTATATTATATTGAATGCTTATACTTATATTCTACTATTGTATTATCCCAAAGTAAATAGCAAGAAAATGCAGTAGAATCAATAGCTGCATTTTTGTATGAATTATTTATACTAGTCTCTTGATTTTAATGAAAACCATATGCTATACTAATCACGCCAAATTAACTAGTGGCAACTTAGGTCACTGCCTTTTCTATTTTTTAATTCATGTAGATAATTATTATGTTATGTACATAATATCTTATATCAGTTACAGTGTTCAACCAACTATGTGATTATGTAATGAATTTCTTTATTTCATATTTTTCCTTTGTGTTTTATTTATAAAAATTTATATTTCCCTGTAATTTTAATAAAAAAGTAGCAATTAGAACCATTCCAATTGTTGCTCTTATCTTTCAATTTAAATCTTCTAGTAACATTTTCATATTTTTTTCCTTCAAAAAGTCTATTAATTTATGTATTGCATAAAAATAATTTTTACCAGTAAAATAATATTTTTGCCCATTAATTTTTGTTGATATAGTATATTGAGTTAAAATTCCCATATCTCTCTTAAAACTTTTAACATCAATTTGCAGCTGATTATTATTCGAATCTTTAAGCATATATATTTTAAATACTGCCATGAAATATTCACCTCTTCTTAATTAACAAAATATATTCATAAAAAATATTTTAATTCTTTCTATAGGCGCATTGAAAAATCCTTCAATTTTAAATATAATTATATCGTCATTTAGTTATAATTAATATAGATATTTAGCCAAATTGTATAATTATTAAGACATTTTATTCATATAATTAAGAGAGGGGTATACTATGCAATCATTGCAAAAATACACAATAGATGTAAACTCAAAAGGTAAAGAACTTCGTTCCTTTGGAACCCCAATGTTTCCATTAGCTACATATTGTACCGACCTAAAAAGCTATATTGAAGACGAAGTCATTTGGCACTGGCATGAAGAAACAGAATTTTTTCTCGTAATCTCTGGAGAAGCCTACATCGGATTAGGAAGCAGTAATTATATACTAAAATCCGGTGAAGGTATATTTGTTAATGCTAATTCACTTCATACTTTTAAAATCAATAAAGGGGAAAGTTGTATTTATAAAAGTATTGTCTTTCATCCAAATATCATATCCGGTGCGCCTGAAAGCATTTTTGAGCAAAAATTTGTATTGCCATTATTATCATGCTCGCTAATTGATGGAGTAAAACTATCTCCTAAAATTAACTGGCAACATAAAATCATTCAAAATATTCAAAGTATCTGTGAAAATTACTATACTATGACGGATGGATATGAATGGCGAATACGAGAGTTACTTTTAAATGCATGGTATGAATTATTTCAGAATATGAAATCCAATATATATTCCCAGGAGGTACACCAATCTATTTTAAAAACTAGAACTAAGAAAATGTTATCCTTTATTGAAGCAAATTACGAAAATCATATTGGACTTAAAAACATAGCTGCTAGTGCTAATATAAGCGAAAGAGAATGTTCACGTTGCTTTAAAAAGGTTATAGGAACATCACCGATCATTTACTTAATGAAGTACCGTGTTTCAGTAGCAGCCAGATTATTACTAGATACGGATATTACAATTACAGAAATTTCTTATGCTGTTGGTTTTAAAAACCTTAGCTATTTTTCCAAAATTTTCAAAAAATATATTCAGTGCTCGCCTCAAAATTATCGTAAAAAATATGAAGAATAATATAAACTTTTCGTTGTAACATAATAATTTTTTATTCTTATATCATACAGTCAACGCCAATGTTATTAAAAAACTCTAAAATAGAATTCTATTTTTAATATATGTGAACATTTAAACGTTAAACCAAGTGTTTTTATCTCCTCATCACTTTCTAAAAAAGATTGTTCCATTCTCTTATGAGGCATATATAAAAATTAAAGCACTTACATTTCTGTAAATAGCTTTTGCAAAATTTATTATTATAGAATACATATCTATTAAATGCTGCTAGTGTATTGCTTTTTTTGCATACTTTTTCCCTGTCCCCTCAACACTTGTAATTGTAATTAATGCGTCCTTATCGAAATGATGTACAATCTTTTTTAATTTGGCAACTTCAAGTCTAGATAAAACCAAATATATAACTTCTGTTTCAGTTCCACTATAAGCACCTTTTCCACCTAATAAAGTAATTCCTCTGCCAAGTCTAGACATTATTGCCGATGATATCTCTTTGTTTTTATCAGAAATAATAATTACCGCCTTAGATTCATTTATACCTTCAACAGTTATATCTATTGTTTTAAAAGCAATAAAATAGGCTACTAGCGAATACATTGCCCTATCCCATCCAAATAAAAAACCTGAAGATCCTAAAATAAATAAATTAAAAAACATAACTATTTCTCCAATGGAAAATGAAGTCCTTTTATCTAAAAGAATAGCAACAATTTCAGTTCCGTCTAACGATCCCCCATTTCTTATAATTAATCCTACACCAACACCCAGTATTATGCCCCCAAATATAGTTGCCAAAAGTGTATCTTGTGTTATACCTGGAACTGGATGAAGTAGAGTTACTACAATCGAAAAGCATATTACTGAAAATATGGTTGAAAGAGCAAAAGTTTTTCCTATCTGCTTATATCCAATAACTACAAATGGCAAATTAAGTATAAATATAAATATGCCTAATTCTGTATTAGTTATGCGGCTTGCCATAATTGATATTCCAGTTATTCCTCCATCAATTATGCTATTAGGTATTAAGAATATTTCCAATCCAATTGCAGCTAAAATTGAGCCAAATACCATAAATATAACTCTACTAAATTCAATCAAAATGCCATTAGTCTTTTTCATTAAATCCCTCCCTCATTTAATTATAGTATTTTATACTTGATTTAATATTATAATTATATTGTAACATAGTTTTTAATACCTCATATTAATCATCTAAAAATTTACACTTTATTAACTTTTTAATTTTCTTTCACTCAATAAAAATAAACTCTTAATATTTCCTAATGTTACTATATTTTTATGCTGTATAGTATATGTTTTTCCTATGATGAAATACTCTCTGTAATTGACTCTTACATAGCTTCCATATCTAAAATCCTTAATTATATGCTTTTTAAGCTTCGAGTATTTGCAACCAAAAACAAATGCATGACCTTCATTTCGGTATTTACATATGTAACTTTATTCTTGCTTTAGGTATCTAGTGCACAATACATTTATTGTTTTAAAAAAAGAAAAAATCCCCTAAAGGATTTTTTCTTCTTTAAATTTATTTCATTGAGTTAACTACATTTGTAAGTGGTGGTATTACTTGTTTCTTTCTTGATAGAACTCCTGGTAAGAATGCCATTGAATCTACTAATTCAATATTGAATGTCTTTTCAACGTAATCATGTCTTTCACCTGCAACTAGCACTTGTGAACCTTCTTTTAATATATCTGTTAATAGTAACATTACTACAGCATAACCTTTGCTATCTGCTTCACTCTTCATGTAACTTAACATTTCATCTTTTAGTGGCATAAATCCATCGATGTCCATTGTGTTTACTTGCGCTACTCCAACTCTTGATTCTCCCATATTAAAAGGCTTAAAGTCTTGATTAAATATTTGAGATACAGTCTTTCCTTTTAAAGAAGTTCCAGCTTTAAACATTTCTTTTGCAAATTCTTCTAAACTTGAAATGCCAGCTATCTTAGCCAACTTATGACATATATCTTTATCTTGTTCTGTACAAGTTGGGCTCTTGAATAATAATGTATCTGAAATTATTGCACCACATAATAATCCAGCTACTTCTTTAGGTGGTGTTATATTACGTTCAAAAAAGCTTTTTCCAACTATAGTTGAAGAACTTCCTAATGGCTCATTTCTAAAGAATATAGGGTTACTTGTTTGTATATCAGCAACTCTATGGTGATCTATAATTTCAAGTACTTCAGCATCTTCTAATCCGTCAACTGATTGACCTCTTTCATTATGGTCTACTTGAATAACTTTTTTCTTATGCTTTGCAATAAGATGATATCTTGAAACAGTTCCTATTACTCTTCCATCTTCATCAGTTACAGGATAACTATGATATCTAGTTTCAGCCATAATATCTTTGATATCATCAACTAAATCATCTTTAGAAAATGATATTAAATCTTTAGTAGCCATAACATGACTTACAGGTATACTTTGAATTAATAATCTTGAAGCTGTGAAAGAATCATGAGGTGTACTTATTATAGTAACTCCTTTTTCTTTAGCTTTAGAAAGTAAATTTTCAGCAAGCTTATGTGCTCCTGTAATTATTATTAATGATGTATTAATATCAATTAAAGCTTCTTGTACATCTGGTCTATCCCCTACAATGGCAATATCATCTTTGTCTACAATTTCCTTTAAACTATCTGGTTGCATTGCTGTAACTGCAATTTTTCCAGGGAATGTTTTGCAATTTTCATTTATATATACACTAGTAGCAGAAAGCGTTTCTAATATATTTTCAATTGATGTATTACTTTTTCCTAATATATTATTATCCCATATATCCATAAATGATGATGTTAAGTTTGAAATAGAAAGAATCCCTACTAATCTACCATCATTTCCAACTACAGGTAGTGATTTTAAATGATTGTCTCTCATTATATTCCATGCTGCTTTTAAAGAAATATTAGAAGTTATTGGCCCAATTGTATCAATATCTAAATCTTCTACTTTTAATCTAACTGTTTCTAAAAGCCTTGGAGCCTTAACACCAAAATAATCTAATATAAATTGTGTTTCTGCATTTACATTTCCTAATCTCACAGGTATAGCTGGAATATTACCAGTCTTATTTTTAAACTCTGCGTAACCATATGCAGCACAAATAGAGTCTGAATCAGGATTTTTATGTCCAGTTACGTAAACTACATTTTCCAAAATAATTCCTCCTAAATTTTTTGTTTTACTTTAGTACATTAGGCACATAAAATAATGAATTTGCTATTTTTTTGATTGTGCCTTATATATAGATAACCAACTAAGACCTGAACTTATGCATATAACTCGCCGAAATGAATAACATATTTTTGTTCCAGTTTCTAGGTAATTATGATGGGTGATTCTAAGGCTATAAAGTTGCACCCAAAGTGCTAGCCTCAAAGAACAAGCTATGAACTAGCACATTTGGAACAACTTATAGCCAAAGAATCACATCCATCAAAATTACCAATGAAACATTCCACAAAAATATATTACCCATTTCTAGTTGGGATATATTTCATAGTATAAATCTAACTTATAATTGGCTTATCTATAAATTGACATATTAGAACAAGTATATTACTTAATTCACACATATTTATTTTACTTATAAAGTTAATTATTGTAAAGACTTTATTCAATTCACAATGCATAATGCACAATTCACAATTAATAAATAAATTTCTTGAAATTATATAAATATCCGATTTTAAAGCTAGACTTATGTGGAAACTTATCAAAATCATAAATATTTTGATTCCGAAAATCTATGCAAGTATCACTGAAGGTTATAAGCATTGGTTGTATACACTTTAGCATTCTCCAACTTTCAGTTTGACCATCTAAGCTAGGATAACCAATGCCTTGAAATTTCTTTTTCCAATCCAATTTCCAAGGGAAATTGTACCACAATTGTGCATTGAGAATTGTGAATTGAAAAAGGTGGCTAAGCCACCTTTTATCTCATATTATTTATCATACTCCAAAGATCATCCGCTGTAGTTACAGCCTTTGAACTAAGTTGAAAAGCTCTTTGTGTAAGTACTATATCTGAAAATGTTTCTCCTGCATCTACATTTGAACCTTCTAACATACCTTGTTCTATATTATAGTTACTACTTAGTGCAACTTGCGCATCTGAGCTTGGAACAAAATAACTATTTCCTATAGGTATAAAGCTCTTATCACCTATAGCTGTAAATACAGGAATGGTACCTATTTTAGCTACTTGTCCATCAACTTCCATGGATATTCCTCCATCTTTATCTATAGACATCTTCTCTCTATCTAACGCTGGATTTCCTTCTGAAGCCCCATTCTCATATTGAACATATACTTTCGTTCCATTTGAGTCTACTAAAGCCCCATTTGAATCTATTTTAAAATTACCATCTCTAGTATATACTATGCTTCCATCTTCCTTTGAAAGCGCAAAGTATCCTTTTCCATCTATTGCAAGATCTGTTTTTCCACCTGTTGTTAAGAGATTCCCTTGTTTATTGTTAGCATAGTTTACCCCTAGTTTAACACCAGTTCCAGTAATAGCCTTTTTTTCGACAAGCGGAGTCCCTCTTCTATCCAGTGATTCAGTTAGCAAATCTTTAAAATTTACATCTGTACTCTTATAACCTGTCGTTGAAATATTAACTAGGTCATTAGAAAGATAATCAAGCTTCTCTTGATACGCATTCATTCCACTCTTTGCTGTAGCAAAAATATTAAACATAATTTTCCTCCTTTACATTAGGTCTAACTCCTAAAAATATGTAACACTTATACAACATATTCATAACAATAGAGCTACATTTTAAATGATCGAATCTACTCAATATGAAAGAATCTATCATCTTCTCATGAAAAATTTCAGGCTAATTTTAACTCTATTATTTTAGTTTATATAATATCTTACTATACTCGACCTAATTCACTTGCAGCTTTTTGTACTGTTTCATCCTGCATTTTTACAAACTTTTGGTTTGTTTCAAATTGTCTTTTTATTTCCATAAGTTTTACTAGTTCTGTTGACGGATCAACATTTGAGCTTTCAAGAAAGTTCTGTCTTACATTTACTTTTGCATTATAAATAGGGTTATCCATAGTACTATAGTTATCACCAATTGGTTCCAAATTATTATAGTTTTGAAAGTCTGCTGTTAACAACTTGTCTACGGCTCCAACTCCATCGATATTAATATTATTGTCACCGTCTATTGAAAACTTTGAATCACCAACATATATTGGTTCTCTAGCACCTGTAGAATTGTTTATTCCTAATACTTGTGATCCATCATTAGTTATTAAATATCCTTGATCATTAATTTTAAAATTTCCGTCTCTTGTATAAACTTCTTGATTTCCATTTTGAGCTACAAAAAATCCTCTACCATCTATAGCAAAATCCGTCATACTATCTGTTGATTTAAATGCACCTTGTGTAAAAACTGTTTCAACATCATTAACTTTTACACCCATATTTAAATTTCCAATATCATTTTTAACATACTTGTCTCCTACAAGCTTTTGTCTATTAGATATCATCACATCTTCAAAGCTACTTTTCGTAAGCTCACGTTTTTTATATCCTGTATTATTAACATTAGCTATATTATTAGTTACTACTTCCTGATCATTTTGAAGCGCTATTAACCCTGAAACAGAAGTATAGAATCCTCTTATCACTTTAATTGTCCCCTTTCAAAATAGATTTACGTTCACTTTCATAAATCATACCTAAAGCTCTAGCCTTTTCCTCTATCTGGCTATCCGAAAGACTAGCAGTATATTTATATCCAAACATAAATATAACTCCTAAAACCAATCCTATCCCTATACCCAATAAGATCTTCCTATCCATGAGAAATATAAATTTATTTTTTATTTTTTGAATAAGCCTTTTACTAATAATACTTCCCCCTTACTCACAGATAATTCGCGACATATTTCATCTTCTGTTAATCCTGCATTTAAAAGTCTTTTTATGCTCTGAGTCTTGTTACTATCCGCACTTTCTGAAAAATTGATTTCAGATATCACTCCAATTTCTTCGTCTATATCAGTATCTGTTAAAGATTCAGTATATTCCTCATCTAGATCCATTATACTATCATCCACAATGTACAGCCTTTTAGATTTTTTATGATCTTCTGTATCTTCGCTATAATTTATACTGTCATCTATATCATATTTATCTAGAAAATCTTCAATTTCTAGATCTTCTTTATTTTCGTATCTTTCTTCACCATTCTTAAGCTCTTTTAAATCACTTTTTATTTTCATAATCTCTTCCTGTAATTCAGTTAGACTTTCTGCAATATCTCTTCTTAAAAGTCCTATTTCCATTTTATAATCATTTAATTCATCTTTACTATCTTGTAACACACTTTGAAATGATATATTTAATGCATCATTTTCTTTATTTATGTTATTTTCTCTCTTGATAGCACGATAATTATAAACTATTAAACTGAATCCTATTATCAGTAATATTAATGGCATAAAACACCTCTGTTCAATGCACAATGCTTAATGCTCAATTTACATTTCACAATGCACAATTATTTGTTAAATTCACACTGCTCAGTTCACAATGCATAGTTATTTATTGAATGCACAATACACATTTATTCATTTACAGTTTTCAGTCCACAATTTATTATGTCACACTTCATGTTACATTTTCACACTTCGAAAATATATTTTACTTTTTAATCACATAACAAAAATTAATACTCTAAATCAGAAGTATAATTCCAACTTTTTATATTCCAGTGCTTAAATTTTTAACGATTATCTACAATTCACAATCTATTTTAACCTAATCAACACATATATCTCTGCACAATCTTAATTATGCAATTTAAATTGTGCACTGTGAATTGTGAATTATGTATTAATCAATATAATGCAATTTTCTCATGCATTCTCTCAAGCTACTAATAGCTCTACTATGTAATTGGCAAACTCTAGATTCAGAAACGCTTAATACCGTTCCTATCTCTTTTAAAGTTAATCCCTCATAATAATAAAGATTTAATACTATTCTATCTTTTTCTTTAAGGAGATCGATTGCCTTTGTTAAAATCTCTAGTTGCTCCTTATCTTGCAAGTAAGCATCAGGACTTGGACTATTTTTGTCTTCTATAATTCCAATAAGGTTTACATCTTCATCATCTGAAAAAATCACATTTTCCAGTGATACCATTGAAATATAATTTATGTAATTTTCAATTTCTCCTACTTCACTTATAGATATCCCAAGATATTTTGCAATCTCATCATTTGTAGGTTCCCTTAATAGTTCTAGCTGCAATGTGTCTATCGCTTTATTGTATCTATTTAGTTTGTCCATTGCCCCTTTAGATATAGGTCTATTTTTCCTCAGCTCATCTATCATAGCACCTTTTATTCTTATAGACGCATATGATGAAAATTTCATTCCTTTCGTATTGTCAAACTTATTTAATGCATCCATAAGTCCAACCATACCATAACTAACTAAGTCCTCATATTCCATATATTTGTTCTTTCCAAACATAACCCTCGAGGCAATATACTTTACTAACGGGATATATTCTTGTACTATCTGCTCTTTTCCATCAACGTCTTTTAATGCGTGCATATCCTTATTACCTCCCCATAAACTCACTTCTCAATGTATATTCGCAAATTCTTTCAAATTTTACTTTTAAGCCATTAGAACAAAACTGGCCTTTTCTTTAGGTACAGATTTTTTAATTCACTAATTTACGCATTAGCTCTTTGCTTTCTCATTATTTCGAAAAGCTCTTGGATTATTTTTTCACTTTGAGCTGGAGTAATATCAATAAATCTTAGACCACACAATTTTTCTTTATCTGGAGTATTTTCAATTCTTACAATATCACACTTAATTTCGACTTCAATTTTGCTTAACTTTAAGCTAACCAAGATTAAATCTTCTTTAGTAATTTCTTCATTTATTTTGAATTTCAATCCGCCAGCACTTAAATCAACCATTAATCCATCTTTATAAGGTATCTTAGGAATATCTTCCTCATCGATCCCAGTAATTTTTTTATATTGAACTGGATTCAATAACCCAACTCTGAAAAAATTCCTTCTTTGTATTTTTACAATATTAAATGGTGTTGAAATTTTATAATATATTATGCTTCCTTCTTTACCTCTTGAAATTACTTCGCATGAAAAATTAAAGCATCCATTTTCACTTAAGTAAGTATTCATTTCGATCTTTTCACCTGAATGAAGCATTAAATAATCACCGTCACAAACGGGAACATTCATTTTTAAAAAGTCATCCTCTACATCCATTATTAGAGCTTTATATGCTTTTTCTCCTATTATTACTTCTACTCTATCATTAACTTTCAAGTTAAAATTAAGCACCTTAGAATCCTCCTATGAAAATATATTAAATAATCTCTTAAACATTCCTTTTGCTCCGTATGATGAATCCACTTCTTGTCCTAAAAGTTTCGAAGCTATTTTTTCTACATCTTTAGATGCATCACAATTAGGATATAATATAACAAAAGGTTTTTGCTGCCTAACACTTTGTACTAATTTTTTGTCTTCTAGTATGCATCCCAAATATTCAACATCCATCTTTAAAAATTTAGTAACTGCTCTATTGAATTTATTGTAAGTTTCTTCGCCTTCTTCTTTAGTAAAGGCTTTATTTACAATTATTTTTGCCTTAGTCTTAAGATTATAGTGATCTGTCGCTTTAATTAAACTATATCCATCTGTTAAAGACGTAGGCTCAGGAGTAGTTACAATAATTAACTCTTCTGAAGCTGCTATAAAAGATAAGACATCTTTATTAACTCCAGCCCCTGTGTCCATTAATATATAATCATACTCATCTAATGTCTCGAGTTTCTCTATAAATAATTTTTTTTGATCTTCTTCTAATTCTTGAGCTTTGCTTAAAGCAGACCCTGCTGGAATTAAATCAACTCCATTGGTTCCTGTTATAATTATATCTTTTATTTCCAATCCAGTAAATATAATATCAAATATATTGTGCTTGGGATATAATCCCATCAATACATCATCATTTCCCATGCCTAAATCAGCATCAAAAATCAAAACTTTCTTTCCTTTATTTTGAAGTAATATTGCTAGGTTCACAACAAAATTACTTTTTCCAACTCCGCCTTTTCCAGACGTTACTGTTATAATTTTTGTAGTTGTCTTATTTATTTCTTGTTCTTCATTGTTAATCAATTTTCGTAATGATTCAGCCTGATCTAGCATAGAATCTCCTCCCCTAGGATAAAATTAGCAATTTCTTCCTTTGTAGGCACCATTATATCATCTGGAACATTTTGCCCTATAGTTACAAAACTAACTGGTTTGTTAGCAATTTTAGCAATATTATATAAAGAACCATACACAGTAGTCTCATCAAGTTTAGTAATAATGATATTATCATACTCAAGTCCTGAATAACCTGTAAGTATAGATTTTATATCACTATTTTTAGTAGTTGCACTTATTACCATGTTTACATGATCAGGATTTGCTTTTTGAACAAATGCTCTAAGCTCTGAAATTTGCATAGCGTTTTTACTACTTCTTCCTGTTGTATCTATAAGAACAACATCACAATTATTCATTGCTTCAATAGCATCTTCCATTTCCTTCATTGTAATTACAACTTTAAATGGTATATTCATTATTTCTGCATATGTTTTAAGTTGCTCAATAGCTCCAATTCTATATGTATCTACTGTAATTAAGCCAACTCTCTTTTTTTCGATAAGTGCAAGTCTTCCAGCAAGCTTTGCTATTGTAGTTGTTTTACCTACACCAGTTGGCCCTACTAATACTACACGTCCACTCAAGCTCTTAGTGGATACTAAGATATCTCTCTCAAAAACTTCTCTCAAAGCTTCTACTTCATTTAAAGTCTCGCCAGAATTCATATTATCTATTGACTCTATAACTCCATCTTGCAATTCTTCATCAATATCCAAACTTTTTAGTCTTTCTTTCATAAAGTTTGCTGATACATCTTCGTTAGAAGTATTTTTTATAACTTTGCTTAAAAGACTCTTTAATTCATTAACTTCTTTATGTATTGATTCTATATTTGCATCATTATTTATAACCTTATCTATATAATCTATGTCATTTTTTTCTTTAATGCTATTTTCCATTTTTATAGAACTACTTTTAATTTCCTGTTTATTTATAGTTTCTTCGTATCTGTTATTACTAGATGCTTCCTTTTCAAGATTAGCATTATGTTCTAATATCTTATCTCTTATGGTATCCGCATTAGGAATTTCTCTTAACTCTTTTGAAACTGATACCTCATCCTGCATTAACTTTTTAATACTTTCTAACGAATTTTGAAACTCTTCATCCCTTTTATTGTACTTACTGCTATACTTATTAGAACTACTATTGTCATCACTTTGTGAATTTTCAATGGCTGCTGTAACCTCTATTACTTTCTTAGAAAATAAGCCTTTAAATCCTGGTTTTCTAACTTTTCTCTGACTTATTATAATAGCATCTTTTCCTAGTTCATATCTAATCCGAGTCAAACCTTCGTTCATATTTGCTACGAGATATTTTTTTATAATCATCTATATTCTTACGACTCCTTCACTATTAATTTGAACATCATTAGGTACTTCATTTAAAGAAATTACCATAATGTGAGGAAATACCATTTCAATTAGCTTTCTAAATACAGGTCTTATATTTGGTGATACAAGTATAAGAGCCTGATTGTTGTAAAAATAAACTGATTCTACAGTATTCTTAATTCCTGTAAGTATTTTTGTAGTTGTATCTGGATCTACTGTTGGGAATGATCCTTGTACTGATTTTTGAGTATTATTAGCTATTATTTCTTCTATACTTGGATCCAAAGTTACTACCGTAATTGTTCTATTTTCATCAACCACTTGATTACAAATCGTTCTAGCTAATGAGAATCTAACATATTCTGTTAGAACCTCTAAATCTCTAGTATTTTTAGCGTTATCTGCTAAAGATTCCATTATTGTAACAATATCCTTAATTGGAACTTTTTCTCTAAGTAAATTTTGTAGTACTTTTTGAAGTTCTCCGATACTTAGTAGATCTGGAATAAGTTCTTCAACAACTGCGCTATATTTTTCTTTCGCATTATCAACAATAAGTTTAACCTCTTGTCTTCCAAGCAATTCATATGAATGGCTCTTTATAGTTTCAGTCAAGTGAGTTACCATTACCGTTGTTGGATCAACCACAGTTAATCCCTTAATTTCAGCCTCTTCCCTTTGATCTTTATTTATCCATACTGCTGGAAGCCCAAAAGTCGGCTCAATTGTTTTTATACCTGGCATGTCTGAATTTTCTCCTGTTGGATCCATACAAAGAAGCATACTTGGCATTAATTCTGAAGAAACAACCATAGTTCCTCTGATTTTTACTATGTACTCATTTGTCTTTAATTGAAGATTATCTCTAATTCTTATAGGTTGAACAACAATACCCATTTCTATAGCACATTGTCTTCTAACAGATGCAATTCTTTGAAGTAAATCTCCACCAGATGCCTCATCTGCAAGTGGTATAAGTCCATATCCAATTTCAACCTCCATTGGCTCTACTGAAATTAAATTCATAACATTTTCTGGCTCTTTACGCTCTGCTTGGATAATTTCTTCTTCTTCCGATACAAATTCTTGTATCTCTTTGGCAGCTGCATCTTTATAAAGTAAATATGTTAATACGCCCATTGCCAAAGATGCTGCAAAAAATGGAATTTTAGGCATACTAGGTATAATACCTAGAAATAACATAATCGCACTTGCAATTCCTGTAGCCACCGGAAAAGCTGTCAATTGAGTAGATAATGTATTTCCTAAGTTTTCTTCACTTCCCGAACGTGTTACCAAAATACCTGACGCCGTAGATACTAATAGCGCTGGAACCTGGCTCACAAGACCGTCTCCAACAGATAAAATGGTATATGTTTGAGCGGCAGTCGCAGCCGTCATATTTTTTTGAAGCACTCCAATGATAATTCCACCTATTATATTTATAATAGTAATTACAATACCAGCTATTGCATCACCTTTAACGAACTTAGACGCACCATCCATAGCCCCATAAAAATCAGCTTCTGATTGCAAGTCTTTTCTTTTCTTTTTTGCCATAGCTTCATCTATTATTCCAGAGTTTAAATCAGCATCAATACTCATTTGCTTACCTGGCATTGCATCAAGTGTAAATCTTGCAGATACTTCTGCAACTCTTCCTGCACCGTTAGTAATAACCATAAATTGAATTACTACTATAATCAAAAATATTATAATACCAACTACATAATTACCACGTATAACAAAGTTTCCAAATGCTGTTATAATAGTTCCTGCATCTGCTTCTGTAAGTATTAGTCTTGTTGATGAGATGTTAAGTGCCAATCTAAATAATGTTGTAACCAGCAATAATGTAGGGAAGACTGAAAGCTGCAATACATTAGTTGTGAACATTGTAATTAAAATTATGATTATTGAAATTGTTATATTTAAAGCTAAAAGTAAATCTATTACCTGTTTAGGTAAAGGTATTATTATCATAAGAACTATCGCTATAACACCAAATGCAATTAATACATCTAGATTATCTTTTACCTTTAATTTTCTATTGCCAAACTCCAAAGATCAAACCTCCCTTTTTTGTCAATGCACAATTCACAGTTTTTATTGTGCATTTAAATTTTATTTCTTCTTAAGTTTCATTACTACTACTAAAATTTCTGCAACAGCTTGATATAAATCTTGCGGTATATCGTCATCTATTTCTACCCTATCGTACATCAGCCTTGCAAGAGGCTTATTTTCGATAACCGGCACTTCATTTTCTTTAGCAATACTTTTTATTTTAAATGCCACATAATCAGCACCCTTCGCTACAACTTTAGGTGCCTCCATATCTTTTCCTTCTTCATATTTTATAGCAATTGCTAAGTGAGTAGGATTTGTTATTACAACTGTAGCATCTGCAACAGATTGCATCATTCTTTTCATTCCTAATTCCCTTTGCCTTTGCTTAATTTTCCCTTTTAGCTTAGGATCTCCTTCAGATTGTTTGTATTCATCTTTAATTTCCTGCTTAGTCATTCTCATTTCTTTATTATGCATTCTAACTTGTAAAAAGTAATCAATAGCTGCAATAATCACCAGCACAATGCATATCTGCTTAAAAATTCCTACGACTAAATTTTTAACTTCGTCGCTTAGGGAAGGTAGATATAAATTTGAAATTCCCAATATACTTTGGTAATTTCCTGATATGTATTTATAACAAATAATTGATATTATAGTTATTATAATTAAATTTTTAGATAAGTCTACCATACTTCTTTTTGATATCATGTTCTTCAAACCATTTAAAGGATTTAACTTTCCAAATGATGGTTTTAATGGTTCAGCAGTTATTATAAAACCTGTTTGCAGCAAGCTTGCAATAATTCCTCCAACCATTATAGGTAATGCAAAAGGTAATAAATAACTTCCTATCTTTATAACAGTAGTAATTGCTAAATTAGAAATAGTTGCATTATCAAAATCTTTTATCATGGGAAAATTCAAAAAATAGATCAAAACATCTTTAAATCCACTTGTTAACATCCCCCATAAAGATGATATTAATAACGTACAAATAACCATTGTAATTGCTACAGATACATCCTTACTTCTTGCTATTTGTCCTTTATTTCTAGATTCTGACTTTTTCTTAGGTGTTGCTTCTTCAGTCTTATCATCACCAGCAAAAATTAGAACTAAAGGTACCGCAGGTATCAAATTAACTATTTCCCGGAAAATATTTGGTAGATTGTATATAGCTGTTCCAATTAACTTCAACATTAATGGAAGCAATATGATATATGTAATAAGTCCTAATAAATTTTTTATAGGCATTCCAAAAATCATGATTGGAATTGTTGGTACTGTTCTAGAAATCAATCCCAAACACACGTCAGTTATAACAATTATTAAAACTATTGGTATTGCTATTTTCACACCTAAAGCGAAATAGTCAAAAATAGTCTTCATAACCCCCATTAAGGTTTCTTGATAGACTATAGTTTTACCAATAGGTACTATCTTTGTGCTTTCTACCAGCATATTTATAACAACATGATGTCCATCAACTATAAAAAAGAAAGCTAATGAAACAAAATATGATAAATTTCCAAGTAAAGTCGATGTAGTCTGAGTTGTTGGATCTAGCACTGATACCATTGAGAAACCTGCATGAATATCCATCCATTCTCCCGCAAGCTTTACCACTTGGAAAATTAAATTAGTTATATATCCTAATATTAAGCCAGACATTATCTCACTTATAGCATAAAACACCAGCATGTAGCCACTATTTAAAGCACTCAATGTAGAATGATCTATCCCTGCTACAATTCCAAATGATAATATAAGTGAAAATACTCCTTGCATAATTTGTGGTGTTCCAGCTGGGAAAAATATTTGAACAGATATAAAATATGAGGTTATCCTCAAAAAAATTAGAAACAATGCAAGAAAGTAGGATACATCCACCATACAGTCCTACCCCCTATGTAATAACTTTTGAAATCAAATCAAAAATCCTATTTGTGAAAGACATAATTGTTTCAAGCATCCAGCTCCCCAAAAATATTCCAACAATTGCTGCTGCTATTAATTTAGGAACAAAAGTTAATGTCTGCTCTTGTATTTGAGTTGTAGCTTGTATAATACTTATTGCTAACCCCAATACTAGAACTACTATTAATATAGGGGCTGATACTTTCGCCGCTGTTATTATTGTATCCTTAACTACAGCATTAAGCATTGTCTGCGTCATCTTATTTCACCTCACATAAAACTCTGTATCAAAGATTTCACCAGTAAATACCATCCATCTACCATTACAAATAATATCAATTTAAAAGGTAATGATACCATTGTAGGAGGTAGCATGAACATACCCATAGACATTAGAACACTAGATACTACCATGTCTATAACTAAAAACGGTAAATATATTAAAAATCCTATTTGAAATGCTGTCTTTAATTCACTTATCGCAAATGCTGGGATTAATGTTGTAAATGAAACATTCTCTTTTGTTAAATTCTCTTTATCTACTCCACCTATTTCAACAAATAACTCTAAATCCTTTTCCCTCGTTTGTTTGAGCATAAATGATTTTAGAGGTTTAGATGCCTCTTCAAAAGCTTGGTCTTGAGTTATTTTATTCTCCAAATATGGCTGTATTGCTTTAGTATTTACCTCATTATAAACAGGATTCATAATAAACAAAGTTAAAAATATAGCAAGTCCTGTCAATATTTGATTTGGAACAGCTTGTTGTACTCCCATTGCACTCTTAAGAAATGAAAACACTACCACTATTCTGGTAAAAGATGTCATCATTATCACTATTGATGGCAATAATGCTAGGATCGTAAAAAATATTAATATTTTAATACTCGATACATAATCCTGCGGTGTGCTATTTCCGTCTCCAAAAGATACATTTAGTTGCGGCACGCTTGTACTACTTGGAGCCGCATATGCACTTATAGTGCAAAACATCATAATTCCAAGAGCCATCATGAAGGTAAATGCAATTCTCTTTTTATTATTTTTCATGCTTCTCTTCCTTTGATTTTATATTCTTTGTAATCTTAGAAAAGTTCTTTTTCGATTTTAATACTAAATTAGTATAATATTCTGCCATTTCCTGCGATGCTTTCTTTTTATCTTCTTCAATATTATCAATTTCTTCTCTTGATAACTCTGATAATTTTTCCATATGCCCTGCAGTACTAGTCATTATATATCCTTTTTCTCCGATTTTAACTATTAATATAGAATTATCTTTTGTTACTTGCACTCTTTCAATAACCTTAATATATTTATTATTATTAATAACATTAAATTTTGAATTTGCTAACTTAAAACTTAAAAATATTAATCCTAAAGTAACTCCCAAGGCCAAAATAAGCTGTACAATCATTCCTAAAAATCCAAAATTCATATCTCTTACCTACTGAATTATCATACTTTTAAATCTAACATCAGTAATCTTGCCTTTTGTTAAATCCTTATTAATAGAATCAATTAATTGTCTTTTTATAGCATCCCTATTCGCTACATTATTTAAATAATCAGCCTTTTGGCTCTTAAAGAAAAATATAATATCATCTCTTACAACCACTTGATTAGCTGTCAATTCTTCCTTTAGTTTAGTCTTAGTCTTATCATAGCCTAAAGCAAGTTCTCCCTTAAAAAATCTTTTACCACCTTCATCACCTAAATTTACTGTAAATTCAGCTAAATCCATATACTCATTTTCAACAACAACTTCTTGAGCATCTACTGTATTTTTAGTTTTCATAAATAAATACACTCCACCGAAAGCTGCTGATCCTAATACTAATAATCCTAAAATAAATAAAACTATCATAAGACCTTTGCCACTTTTACCTGACTTTTCACCTTTTTCTTTTTCCTTGTCCTTACCTTTTCCTAAAGCCACTATTACCACTCCTTACCACTTGCAACAATTAAAGTATTAACCTTTTTATTATTAGCTTTATTTTAATAAACTCCCTATAATTATATTTTATAAGTAAAAATTTTGTTTTTGTATTTTATAACTGCCTGTCTAACTTCTTCTACGCTTTCAAGTACTATATATTTTCTTCCATTGGTTAATGTAATTATTGTTTCAGGCACTTCTTCTATTTTTTCTATATGATCTGCATTTAATATGAAGTGCTCATGGTTCATCCCAGTTACATCTATCATAAAATTCTCCCCCTTTAATAATAAACTGTACAGTTCACAATACACACTTAATTATTATTATATTCACTATATTATTTAAAGTATATAGGTTTTTTATAATACAATAACTTACCAATTGTGCATTGTGAATTGTGCACTATAGAAAAATATTACTTATTAAATAAAATCCCCTGCTAGTATTTAGTTGCAAGCTGGGCTTTCACCCAACCTGCTTTAATATAATATTAACTATCTTTTATTATCTAGGTTATCTCATAAGCCCAGTAATTGTTTGTAGAATTTCATCTCCTGTAGTTACCATCTTTGATGCAGCTTGGAAACTTCTAGTTGCTGTGATCATATCTGTAAATTGTTCTGTTAAATCTACATTTGAACCTTCAAGGGCTCCTTGAATTAATGAACCGAAACCACCTTGATTCCCTGTTGCAGTAGTTGTTGAAGATGATGTACTAGTATCTATCTTTCCTGTTTTATAAACTATAGGCCCTGAGTTAGAGGAATTTATGCACATATTGCCACCAAGCTCAGTCAATCCTTCTGGATTTTTAAAACTTGCCATAGCAATTTGACCGATTGCAGCTCTCTTACCATCTCCTAATACAGCTGTAATAATACCATCTTTTCCGATTTCAAATTTCTTAACAGGCTGTGTTACAGCACCTGATGCACCTGGAGTTCCTGAAATAGTGACACTATCTGGTATTACTAAAGGTCTCATTGTATTATCAGATACTTTTAAATCTTTAGAATCTGCATTTACATAGTTAGCACCTATAACATTATTTGTTGAATCATAAGCTAAACTTTTAGCACTAGCAGTTCCACCATCATTTGTAGCGCTAGTTAAATAATATCCCATAATTCTATGCCCATCAGATGTTAATAAATTTCCTTGATAATCCAATGTAAGATTTCCATCCCTTGTAAACAAAGTTTCTGAAATTTGTCCAGTGGCATCAGAGGCTGCCGCATTTGGTGCACCTGTAGCTTGATCAGCACCAATTCCAGAATTCAAATCGCCTTTAGATACTACTAGGTATCCATCACCATCAATACATACATCAAGGCTTCTACCTGTTGATAATGCATTACCTTGTCCCATAACTTTGTTAATACTTGAAAGTTGTGCTCCTAACCCTATCTGCTTAGCATTTGTACCTCCAAGTACTGAAGTAGGTGCTGTTGCCTCAGAAGAATTTTGATAAAGCATATCCTTAAATCTTGCACTTGAGGATTTAAAAGCTGTTGTTCCTACGTTTGCTATATTATTACCTATAACATCCAATTTAGTTTGGTTAACCTTCATTCCGCTTATCCCAGAATACATACATCTTAACATAAACATACCTCCCAATCTTTTTTCAATTTATATAACTTGCTTCTGTCGATCCACAAGTTCAGGCTTCCGTAACCAATTCACAATTATCAATTCCTAATTCACAATGATTGTGCATTGTGAATTGTGCATTGTGAATTATGCATTGTCTAAAGGTCCAGCCTATAAAATTACTACGCTATCTACGTTCGTAAATATATTATCTTTCGCTCTATCCTTTTCTACAGCTGTTATTAGAGTCTTGTTTTCAACACTAGCAATTAATGCAATATCTTTATATAACATAACTGTATTTTTAGAATTTTTATCCTGAGCTATTTTAAAACCCTTTTGTATTTGTTCCATATCTTCTTTAGTAAAATTAATCTCATTTAATCTTGAAGCAGCATGCTTTGATACAGTAAAACTCTGATCTCTATTTTTAACACCATCTAGTACATCCTGAAATTTTGCTTCCTTCTGTTTGCTATTAGGACTATCACCTATAGCCTTTTGAGAATTTGCAAATTGCCCAATATTCCCTACAGAATAAGCTTGTCCATTAATAATTCTATAACTCATTTATACACCTGCTATTTTAGCTAGAATTGCATTTTCTGCATCTGTCGAATCATTAGTTGCACTTGAAATTGTATTTATTGTTCCATTTAAAGATGCATTCGTAGTATCACCTGCTGTTCCTGTATTAGTATTTGTAGCACTATTTGCTGTTTTACTATTTGTATTAGTATCTGTAGAACTAGAATCAGAAGTTGTTCCGCTGCCACTAGAATTACTGTTACTTGAACTGTTTGTACCTGTTTCACTTGTACTTCCATTAGCAGTATTGTTATTTAAATTCACTTTCATATCATCATCTGCCAGATCTCCAGCTCTTACTATATCTCCATAATCGTAGGTCTTATTTTCTCCTGTTGGCTTACCGTTATCATCCAAAACATCAACTTTTATCTTTACAGTAGCACCACTGACAGTATCAATATAAGCACCAGTAATCTTTCCTTTTATTAAAACAGTCTTCTTTTTATCATCTAAAGTTGCAATCACAACTTTTTCTTGTTTATCTGCTAAAGCTGAGGCGGCTAAGAAATCAGAATTAAGAGCAGTTCTACTATTTGCGTTAGTATTAGAATCAGTTGCTTGCACAGTACCAATTATATTTTCAACTGCAACTTTTTCTTCTTTTCCATTAACTAACATGCTCAAATATGTTCCACCAGATTCTTTTAATACCTGAGTCACATAGCCTTCCACATAGTTACCACTATCATCTTTTTCATTAGTTATTACTGTTCTACCAACCATTTGCTGGTATGATGAATCTGACATAGTATTATTTAAATTCTGCATTTGCTCCATTGATGCAAATTGAGCCATTTGACTCACATATGCACTCGAGTCTTGATTTTGGGTTGGATCTAAATTACTTAATTGAGCAGATAATATCTTTAAAAATGAATTTTTATCCATAGTATTATCAGTTTTCTTTAAGATCTTGGTTCCATTATCAGTTGTCCCTGAACTCGCAACATTCACTGTTGAATCATTTAATGGGCTTACTGTAGTACTCATGCTTCTACCTCCTATGCAAAAAATTCTATATTGCTATCATTAGCTTCAATATTTTCCACTAAATCTTCTTCGCTAGATGCTAAACTATTTGCTGCATTACTATTTCTAGTATTATTTCTTCTTTGATCCTCTGAAAGCTGTCCACCAAAACTTTGTTCGCTAAAAAATGTAGTATCATCTTGATAAAGCTCAATATTTACATCTGATATTTTTAAGTTTTGCTCTCCAAGCTGCTTTTTAATATCTGATAAGTTTTGTGAAATTAAAGCACTTGTTTCTTTTGAATTAGCTTTTAGATTCGCCTTTATTAAGCCATCCTCTTGAACAAGCTTTATAGTTATCTCCCCTAAATTCCCCGGGTTAACTTTTACAGTTAATTCCTTAAGTGAATTAGTGTTCATAAACTTAACATCTTTTATTAAATCATCAACAAAAGTAGCTTTATTAATTGTAAGTCCTCTAGCATTATTTACACCTTGATTCTGTATTACTGAAGTTCTAGATGCAAACAAGTTAATTTTATTTAATGAATCATCCTTATTATCATCAACTAAAGAATTTAAGAACTTTTCCTCTTTTGAAGCTGTCGGAGTATTATTTTTTGATGCTGAAGAATTATCATTTTCACTATTGTCTTGAGAATAATTTTTACTTAACATATCTTCAAGTGTTAAAACTTTATTACCTGCATTCTGCTTATTTTCTAACAGATCGGATATTTCAGACATTATTCCTTTTAAACTACTTTTAGTAGATTCTGTAGCATTTTCTTTGATATTACCATTCAAATTTCCTAAAAGTTTTTCCATTAAGTTTAGAGAATTAGAATCTAGATTACTCTTTGCGGAATCATTTTTTAGTAATTCCATTATCTTTTCCATAATACCATTTAACCCACTATTAGATAGTGTGTTGTTAGTTCCATCAACCCCAACTTTAGAATTAATTGCTCCATTTGCACTTATGCTATCCTGTTTTATTCCCAATTTAGCTAGTAGGCTTAACAATTCTGATAATATGTCCTTCAGTTTATCCTTAGATGCTGTCTTACTTTCCTTTTCTAATTCCTCAAGCTTTTCATTTAGTTCTTTTGTATCCTTATCAGTATTTTTAACTCCAGTTGAATTTTGTTTTTGATTTGCAGAAGATACATATCCATTATCTTCATGAGCCTTATAATCACTTTTTGATTTTAATACATTTTTAAAATCATCTTTCCTAGAAGTGTATGAATTATTCAGCGTCTTAGTAACTTCTGAAGCAGATTTGCTTGCAAAATTTGTACTAGAAGTAAATGACTTTACCATACTATCTAAGCTGTTTGACGAACTATTTGAATCTTTTGTAGCTGTAACCATTATTTTCACCTCCTTTCAAGCAATTTAATTCTATTTAGATGAAATTCAATTAAGATCAACTCCATTTCTACCTCTAAATCATAGATTAATATCTTTAATTTTTCTGATTTCTCACATATGCATAAAGAGCTAACTCATCAATATTGATTTGTTCTATTCTATCCTGCTCTTTTACATATTCAGAATACTTCTTTTCCTTTAAGGTCTGAACAGTCTTTCTTTCCATCTGTTTAGCCGTTAAATCTTTTCTTCTACTTTCAATCTCCTGATTTTTTACTATTAAATCTTTCTCTGTAGATTTTATTCCACTTTGAACACCCTGTATGTAGTATCTTTTTAATTTCTGATACACAACATCCTCATTTGGAGATATACCGTTATATTTTTGATAATTTGCCTTAAGTTCTTCTAACTTTTCTTCAATCTTCTTTTTTTCTCTCTGACTTTCAGTAAATAATCTCTTACTTTCTTCCTCTTTTTCCATTCTCATTTCAAGGAGCTTTTCTAAGCCAAACTTAAATCTCTCAGCCAAAATAACTCACCTTCTTTTTATAATTTACAATTTACAGTGCTAAATCCACAATGCACAATTTAAAATTCACAGTTCTAAATGCACATCGCAATGCACAATTCACAGTTTATCTTTGAGCATTCAGTCATTATTACTTCAAATACAAATTGCCACTTTCCACTTGTAACTTTCAACTTAGCATTCATCAATTGTAACTTGGCACTTTAATCTTGTATCTCTCAAGTTTCCACTCATCACTTGTGACTTTCAGTTTGCAACTTGTAACTGCGCCTGACTATTTAAACATTGATATTAAAGAATTTTGTGTACCTTCAAAAGAAGTCTTTTCATCAATTCCCTGACATAGAAAATCATTTAATGCCTCATTATAGTTAATTGCCATATCTATCTTTTTATTGCTTCCTTTAACATAAGCCCCTATATTTATTAAATCCTCAGAATCCTTATAAGTTGCTAAAAGATCTCTTGCCATAGATGCAGCTTCTTTATGTTCTTTTGGCGCTATTGTATTCATAAGTCTGCTTACACTATTTAAAATATCAATGGCTGGATAATGATTTTTATGTGCTAAAGATCTTGATAACACTATATGACCATCTAATATTCCTCTAACAGCATCTGCTATAGGCTCATTAAAATCGTCTCCATCAACAAGCACTGTATAGAAGGCAGTTATTGAACCATCTATAGATGTTCCAGATCTCTCCATTAGTTTAGGTAATTTAGCGAATACTGAAGGCGTATATCCTTTGGTAGCTGGTGGCTCCCCTATTGCAAGTCCAACTTCTCTTTGTGCCATTGCAAATCTAGTAACTGAATCCATCATAAGAATTACTTTTTTACCCTTATCTCTGAAGTATTCAGCAATAGCAGTAGCCGTTAATGCTCCTTTTAGTCTTATTAAGGCTGGCTTATCTGATGTAGCACACACCACAACAGATTTTTTCATACCTTCTGGTCCTAGATCCTTTTCTATAAATTCTAGAACTTCTCTGCCTCTTTCACCTATTAGTGAAATAACATTAACATCAGCTTTTGCCTCTCTTGCTATCATTCCTAGTGTAGTACTTTTACCAACTCCACTACCTGCAAAGATACCAATTCTCTGTCCATCGCCACAAGTTAAGAAACCATCTATTGCTCTTACTCCAGTAGGCATTATTTCCTTTATTCTTTTTCTCTTTAATGGGTCTGGCGCATCATTTTCTAGTGGATACTCTTCTCCATCCATAGATATACTGTCGCAGTCTAAAGGATTCCCAAGTCCATCTATAATATGACCAAGTAGCTTATCTGAACATTTTACACTCAACGGCTTACGTTGTGGTACAACTCTACATCCAGGTGAAATTCCTATTAGTTCATCAAGCGGCATCAGAATTACAAACTCATCTCTAAAGCCAACAACTTCACAATTTACAGGAACATTTTTCTCATTATATATTATGCAAAGTTCACCAACAAAAGCCTTAATCCCTTGTACTTCAATAGTAAGTCCTATTACTTTCTTAACAACACCTTCACTATATATTGTTGAAGCATCACTTGCTTTTTTAATAAGTTTATCAAAATCCAAGTCTAAATCCAGCATTTAGAACTACTCCTTTACAGTTCCCAATGCACAGTGCACAATGCACAATTAGTGATAAAACCCTAAAAGGATTCTTTTAATTTTCAAGTCTTATAAAACTTGTTCCTCAATTGTGAATCGTGAATTGTGAATCGTGAATTATTTATCCTAATATTGCTTTTCGTATTTGTTCCATTCCAATATCCACGCCTACTTTTACTATACCACTGTTTTTTTCTAAAACTGCATTTCCAGGTTCCATAAAATCATCTGCAAGTACAAAGATTTCATTTTTTATATTATATGATACCTTCCATCTTTCCACCTGCGATTTTAATTCTTCAACATGTGTTGAATTCACCTTTAAAATAACATTTTCTTCTCCTTTTGAGATTTTAAAAGCTTCTTCAATAATATTATTCATCGCTTCATTGGTACTTAGTGTTTTCTTTGTAATATTTTCCGCAATTTCTAGTGCCAACTTTACTATTTCATTTTTCTTAATTTCTAGATATTTCTCGTAATTTTCATGAGCAGATTTTAGCATCAATTCCGCTTTATTAACAATATCTGCCGCCTCTGCCCTTGCATTTTCAATTGTTTCATCATAAGCTTTCTTATAACCATCATCGTATCCATTTTCTAATCCTTGAGCATATCCTTTTTCATATGCTTTTTTCTCTGAAGCATTGGCATCCATTTGTGCTCTTAAAACAATAATCTGCTTTTCATTTTTAGCATCCTGTATTATCCTTTGACCAATATCTTCATACCTTTTTAGAAGTTCTTCTGGATCAATCTGTGGAGCTTTTACTACAATTTCTTCTTCCTCTTTTTCCTCTTCTATTTCTTCAGATGCTGCCTTTTTACTAACATACTCTGTTGAAATGACTTTACTTGTTCCTGACTTTGCAAAGTCCTTTTTTATTAATCTATACGATGATTGCATCTTCTCCACCTCTTGCAATGATGATTTCATTAGCATCATCTAACCTTCTAATAACAGAAACAATCTTTTGTTGTGCTTTTTCAACATCCATAAGCCTTACTGGTCCTAAGAATTCCATATCTTCCTTTAATGAAGCAGCTGCTCTCTTAGATTGATTCCTGTATATAGCATTTGCAACTTCATCAGAACATCCTTTAAGTGCAAGTGCAAGATCTCCAACTTCCACTTCTCGAAGGATTCTTTGAATTGATACATCATCAAGAGAAATAATATCTTCAAATACAAACATTGAACTCTTAACTTTATCTGCAAGTTCTGCATCTTCTCTTTCTAAACCTTCTGTAATATTCTTTTCTGTTGTTCTATCAACTGCATTTAAAATACTAACTAAAGTTTCTACACCACCTAAAGTTGTCATTTCAGTTCTTACTACTGAAGATAACTTGCTCTCAAGTACAGCTTCAATTTCTTTAATTACCATTGGTGACGTATTGCTCATAGTTGCTATTCTATAAGCAACTTCACTTTGCGTCTCTTCTGGTAGCTCTGCCATAACTTGTGCTGCTTTATCTGGCTGCAAGTAGCATAAAATTAAAGCTATAGTTTGAGGCTGCTCTGATATAATCACATTTAATAATTGATGAGAATCTGCCTTTCTTGCAATTGAAAAAGGTCTATATTGAGCTGTAGCCTCTGATACTTTATCTAGTATTTCACTTGCTCTTTGAGTTCCTAATGCTTTTGATAATAATGTTTTAGCATAATCCATGCCGCCTTCAATTATATAATCTCTGGCTTTATTCATTTGATAAAATTCATTTAATATTTCTTCCCTTTGTTCTGGGGTAACAGACGTAATATTAGCGATTTCATAAGTTATTTTTTGAATATCCGCCTCTGGTAGCTTTTTCAATATCCCAGATGAGGCTTCAGGTCCAAGAGTTATGAATAATATTGCTGCCTTATGCACCCCTGTCAATTGATTTGGTTCTTTTGACATAGCCATCACCTCTCATTTTCAGTCAACCATGACTTGATTATTTCTACTACTTGTTCTGGTTTTTCTGTAGCATATTTCTTTATTTCTTCCTCTAAGTGAGATTTTTGAGTCTTAGCCTCAAATTCTATTGGTTCAAAGACATCATCCGGTTCTTTAGGTAATATAGTATCATCAATTAAAGTATTTAATAATTGTTCATTTTCTTCTTTCTTCTTCTTTCTTCTCTTTGTAACGAAGAAAATAATAATACCTAAAAGCAATGCTCCTAAAATTCCTGCAACAATCATCATCTTATTCTTACTAGCTGTAGCTGCCTCTGCATTCATAGCATCAATTTCTGACTTAGCCTGATCTTGAGCCGTTGTGTCAAATGCCATTCCAACCACAGAAACCTTATCTCCTCTAAGTGTATCTAATCCAATTGCATTTCCAACTGCATTTTCTAATGTTTGTTGTGTTGCAGCATCTAAATTTCCATCTACCATGACTGATGCTGTAAGCCTCTTAACTTCACCTGGTGCACTAATAACTTTAGATTCACTTTTACCTACTTCATAATTTGTCTTCTGATCCTCTTTACTTGAAGTTGAAGGATTATTATTTGTAGCTGTAGTTGTGTTACTCATATTATTATCAACAGGACTTTGACTTGTAGTTGTTGATCCTGAATTATTTGTTTCCTTAGAATTTTCTTGACTTACAATTACTTTATTCGGATCTACTACTGTTTGTGTCTTTTGTTTTGAGTCAAAATCTAAATTTACATTAACAGTAGCCTTAACTTTACCTTTACCAACGATTGGCTCCAATAAGCTAACAATTGCCTTTTGCATTCTATCTTCATAGGCTTTTTCGGCATCTTGTTGTTTTGATATTGTTCCAGAGCTTACTGAATTACCTTGATCAGAATTTATATCCTTAGTAAGCAAATTCATGTTATCGTCTATAACATCTATGTTTTCTCTAGGTATGTTTTCAGTTGCCCCAGATACTAATGCTACTATTGATTTAACCTGATCTTCGCCAATAGTTGTCCCTTTTTTTAATTTTAGGTAAACTGCTGCTTTTCCAGGTTCTTTATCCTTTACAAAAACAGAATCCTTAGCCTCAGTTATATGTACTCTTGCTTCTTCTACTTGTGGAAAACTTTTTATTGTCTTTTCCAACTCACCTTGCTGCATTCTAACTTTCTTTATTTTAAATTCTTCATCCGTCATTCCAAAGGAACTTCCACTATCCATTAATTCATAGCCTTTACTTCCAGATGTCAAAGTTGGTGCCAGCTCCAGCCTTAATTTGTCCACTTGATCCTTAGGAACCCAAATCGTATTTGTGTTACTATCTATTTTAGTTTCAACTTTTTTTTCATTTAAACTATTAACGACAGTTTGAGCATCAGCTGCATCAAGATCAGAAAATAGTACTTGATATTTGTTAGAAGATGAGTAAAAAATCCCACTTATAATTGCAATAATAACTGCCACGATTGCTACTATTATAGCAGCTTTTATCTTCTTATTCTTGGATTTAAACTTTTCCAAAAGCCCCTTAACTTTTTCTAAAAGTTTTTTCATTATTAAGCTCTCCTCACCTTACTACAATTGCAACCTCGATAATTGATTATATCCTTCCAATAACTTGTCTCTAGTTTGTGCTAAAAACTGAAGACTTAAACTAGCCTCCTGATTCTTAACCATAACTTCATCAATATTAACATCATCACCTTTAATAAACTTTGTTGCAGTCTCATCAGCCTGTGTCATCTTACCGTTAGTATCATCTACTGCCTTTTTTAAGACATCTCCAAAACTAACTGAGTTATTGCTTTCATTATTGCTCTTATCATTATTGATATCTTTAAATTTATTATTAAATATAATTTCATTTTGTGCAAACTTATCTTCTATTCTCATTTTTCATCCCCCTACTTACCAATTTCTAAAGCTTTTGAAAACATGCTCTTTAAAGCATTAAAAGTATCAACATTTGCCTCGTAAGATCTAGTTGCTACCATCATATCTGCCATTTCATTTAATACATTAACATTTGGCATTGTAACGTATCCATTGCTATCTGCATCTGGATGCGTTGGATCATATACCTTTCTTAAAGGTGATGGATCATTTTCAATTTTAACTGCTTTAACCCCTGCCATATCCTTATTGGCATCAAGAGCCTCTTGAAACACAGCTACTTTTCTTACATATGGACCCTTACCATCTGCACTTCTTGTTGTGCTTGCATTAGCCATATTGGAAGTTATAGTATCCATTCTTAATCTTTCTGCCGAAAGACCTGTTGCACTTATTTGCATAGAAGTAAATGCATTCATTTATAATCCTCCTTTATCTAATCAATAATTCCAAATTTCCTAGCTTGTCTAAATATACTTCCTAATTATGTATTATTTATCACTATTTAATAACGGTTTTTAAATTATTAAATTTATTATTTATGTCAGTTATTAACGCATTATATTTAAGAGTATTTGCCGCTTGATTTACCTTCTCTATATCTAAATCAACATTATTTCCATCACTTCTCATACTAGTACTCCTATCCTGTTCAATTGATATATTATCACCGCTATTTGAATCACTACTTGAAAAGTGACGTGGATTAGTGCGTTTTAGCTCCAATTTTGAGAAATCTCCCTGATTCTTTAAATTTTCCTCGAATACTACATTAAATCTCTTATAATCCTTCGTATTGACATTTGCCATATTATTAGCAATTGTTTTAGCTCTAACATTTGATGCTTTAATTCCTTGTTTAATCAATTCATAAGTAGCATCTGAACTAATAGATTGTATTGCCATAAATTCACATCCTTACATTTCGCCTTCTACTTGCATAAATATCTAAAACTTTCAGTACAAATATTTTATTTTACACATTATAAGGAATATGTAAAATAAAATGCTTTTTCCCTCACAATTTTTGCCTAAGTAAAATATTACAATTTATTTTGACCAATTAATAATTTAATTATAGAATAACTATGCAATTTTATCTATATTTTTTTGAAAAATGTTTTCCAATTTATTTACTAATTCCGATTTTTTTGGTTTTATTGTAATATTGTCCCACATAATAAATCTTCTAAAATAAATTAAATGTCATTTTTAGACTTTCTGCCGTATTTATCCGTACTGTGACCTACCATATATCTAAAAAATAAAAGGTGTCTATAAATTATAGGCACCAAAAATATTTAAAGCAAAATAAATATAAACTTTATTAATATGTTGCAAAAATAATTCTTGCAATATTTTTAGAATTATCATGAAGAATTATTTTTGCAACATATATATAATTATCTTATGCCTCCTCTTGTAATACTCGCATGCTAACAAATAATAAAACAAATCAAGTAAAATGAAAGGTCTTACTTTAAACTAGTTTTTATTAATATTCGAGATAACATTAACGCGACATTAGATAAGCTCAATTAGTCTTCAATATATTTTTTTATGAAGCTAAGAACTAAGTTTCACTTTATATTTTGGCAACCTGACAATCGTAGAAAATAAAATTCCCCTTAGACTCATGGCTTTGCGGCCTTATTTTTCAATAAGTGTGCTAGTATCAATATAATTTATCCTTTTAAATTATAAAGTATTTTTGTCTATTTCACCACAATTATTTTTAATTTTCGATAAAATCATCTAATAAATTATGAATTTCATTTTAATTTGTTCAATAATTTTCGATAATCGAATTTTGTATAAATATAAATCTAATATTTATGAAAAATATCTTAAAATTAATATTTTATTAATATCTATAAGTGAATTATAGCCATATTTCGTGTACTTAGCATTTTATTATTATGATTCCTCTAATTTGTTTGATATTCAATGGATATACGGTATTGTACATATATTCTACATCCTCCATTTTTCCCTTAAACCCACAAATTTAATCTACTACTTTATCTTCTCCCTAAATAAATGCAGATCTATTTGAAATATTTCTTTATAAAGCAAAATAAGCATCAGCAACTATTACATTTTAGTCACTAATACTTATTCAAATAATTTTTATTTATAAATCTTTTTCACTTTCAACATTCAGAGCTCTAATTTGCATTGCTAGATTATTTAGTTTAATATTCATCTCTCCTAACTCTTCTTTAGTAAAATTATTATTCTTAGCCATTTCTGCTACTTCTCTCATTTCTAACAACTTGTCTTCAATAATATTAAGCATTTTTTGTCTATAATTTATCCATTGCAACTCTTGTTTTAATTCTTCTTCGCTTAATTCTTTGCTTTCATATTCGGACATATTAAACTCTTGCATCTATGTAATTTCCTCGACTAGGATCTACTGCTGCATTTTTCATCATTTCAGTCATTTGCGATGCATTTTCTTTTCCTGCATCCATTGCAATCTTCATAACAGCTATTCCTGCTGACTCAGCCACTCTTGATTGAGTCATTGACATTGATAATTGTGCTATACCCATTTCCATAAAAACGCCTCCAATATTTTAATCACTACAGTGCTAACTGGTCACTAGCTAAATATTTTCTTACTTAACATTACCCAAAATATTCAATACATCCTTTGGGAAATTATTACTTTGTGCCATTAATCCAATAGAAGAATTAACTAATAATTGGCTTTTTGAATATTTCATCATTTCTTCTGCAATATCTGCATCACCAATTCTACTTTGAGTCGTCTGAATACATATATCTTTATTTCCTAAATAATCAGCTGTTCCCTCTAATCTGTTCTGTATCGCTCCATATTTACTTCTCATTTTACTTATCATTTGAGTTGCCTTATCAATAGCACCAACAGAAGTTTTTAAATTATTTACCTCCAAATCACTTATTCCTAAATTCTCACAGCTAACATCAAAAAATGGAATTTCAATATTTTCATCATCCATTGATCCTACTGTTGCTTTTATTGTTTTAGTAGAACTTTCATTTAAAGGTGTCGAACTAGCTACAGATAATTTCATGCCATTAAATTCGGTATTATTTGCTAAGTCATTTATATTTTTCTTAATGCTATCAATCTCGTTTTGAATATTTTTTTTGTCTTCATCTGTTAATGCTCCAGATCCTGCACCAACTGATAGTTCTCTCATTCTGCAAAGATTATCATTAATTTCTTGAAGAGCTCCATCAAAAGTTTGAAGCATTGAATTTGCATCTTGAATATTTTTACTTGCAGCATCATTTGTCATTACCTGTATCTTTAACGTTTCATTCTTTCCTATTTTAGCCGGATTATCTTTGGCTGAATTTAGTTTTGTACCATTACTAATGTTATTTGACGCTTTAGATTCATCATTAATTCTATTTTTATATGTTTTATATATACTTAAAGAATACATATTATGAGTAAGTCTCATTTTACAGAACCTCCTTTACTTTATTTCAAATTATACCCGTACATCTATATTGATGCCTTTACATGTATCTATGTCCGTATTACCACTCATCATATCTGACATTTGAGCTATATCCATAAAATCAGATCATTTCTTTTGACAACTCTCTAATCCTTATTATAAAATTAAATTAACAAGTAATTCTACTCTTAATGCTTATATCTAACTATAATTTATTGTCGTAAATACTAGAATTATCTTTAGCAATATGATTTGATTTTTTTCTTGTTATTACCATAAATTTAAATTTCTCAAACTCTATTTCAGCAACAAATTTTTATATAGTCTCTTAAAATAAAAATCAGAACAAAATCTATCTACGAAGTCCCAATGCTCACTCATCGTCTATATTTTTTTCAAGCTCTCTACTTTCTTTATCTTACTCAATATCTAATATTCTCTAAAACTTATATATATGATACAATTAAATTTCTATATTTCGGATTAATTGAGAGATGTTAGCTTACTAAAATTTTAAGTGTAAATTTATTATTATAATATATACCTTACTATGCTTAACTAAGTGTCTCTATCTCTGAAATACTTAATTTGATAGTTACAGGCATCCTAAATTAACCGAATAATTACTAATACCAACGAAATGATATGTCTTAGCTACATAGTTCTAACATGCCTTTATATAATCAATTTTCAAATTTCATTTCTTTGCACTTTCCTCAATTTAAATAAAAATTCAATGAACTCCCTAACAGCTCCTCTTCCTCCATCCATTTTACATACATAATCTACATACTTTTTAATAGTATCTGAAGAATCTTGAGGACAAGCTGTGACTCCACAAATTTTTATACACTCCAAATCATTTATATCATCACCAATATACGCAATATTGTTTAAATCAATAGCATATTTGATTGCAATATTCTTTAGCACCCTCACTTTATTATCAATTCCTTGATAAATTTCATTTACTCCAAGTTCATTAGCCCGAACATCAATTATTTTAGATTTTCTCCCAGTAATTATTGCAGGAATAACCCCTTCTTCTTTAAGCAAAACTGAGATTCCCAACCCATCTTTCACGTTAAATGCTTTCATAATTTCACCATTTTCACTAATGTAAATATCTCCATTAGTCAATGTCCCATCAACATCCATAACTAACATCTTTATATCTATAAATTCATTAACTTTTGATAATTCTTTCATTCTCTCACCATCTCTTAAATTTTTCACAATTTATGTTTACAAGCACTCTTTTATGTAACAAAAAAGAATTATTGACAATCATATTTCTATTATATAAAGCATTTAACTACTTAATGGTAAAGATTTCATATTAGGCACTACTTAAATACCTCTTGAAATTTAGATGGTGTAATAAAACTTATTTTACATTTTGATTGACGTGTAGCTTTATACTCCTCCAACATGCTTAGTAATTCTCTATTAGCGTTTTCCGAACTAATAAAATCTAATTTTCTTTCTAGTTCTTGTCGTGCATAATTATCATAATATGCATTATTATATCCATCAAATCCAGCTAACGCTATAGAATTAACATTAAATAAATCTAATAATCTAAGTAAAAGTATGCCTGAATTATCTAACTGCTCCCATCCACACTTTACTAATTTTCCAAAATCAACTGAAATTTCATCTTCAATTGTATTTTTTGAAATATTAGAAGTAATAATTTTTTTATATCTTTTATATCTGCTATCATGTTTCCAATAATTATACCTTTGTCTATTTGAAAAGTAAATATAGTCAATCTTATATTTATCAATTATAATATTAACACTAATAACTATAGGATTATATTCATTTATATATTTCAAGATTACACTTTCAAATGTTACCAATGTTTTTCCTGGCAAAATAATTAGTATATCTCTTCCCATAAAAATTTGTTTGAGGATATGTTTTTCCTTAGAATCATCTTTGAATGTATTCACATACTCAACATATGTTTTTTCCAAAAGATTATAGTCATACCTTTTTCTATTTGTAGAACCTATTTTATTTAAAATAAATCTCATATCTTTACTTGATATGCTAGCTTTTTTAATTAAATATGAAATATTATTTACATGTGCACTATATGAACCTGCTAAATAATATGGAATTGAATACCCCCATTCGCATCTTGCCTTTATGCTTTCGATATAATTATCAATTAAATCGAGAATAATATCTATATCATAGTTAGCATTAAACTTTTTATTCATATATTGAAGCATTAATTCAGTATTAGTATTACCAGCACCTCTTCCAAGTCCGCATATAGTTGAATCAATAATTACGTTTCGTAGTCCTTGAGAAAATTCAACAAATTCTTGCGATAACGCAAAAGACATTTGTAAATTATTATGCGAATGAAAACCTATAGAGCTCGTCTTAGTTAAATTATTATTAATTAGATAAAAAACCCTCTGTAAATCACTCTTATACATTGAACCAAAAGTATCCACAATAGAAAAAGCATATGGTTCAAGTGGATTAACCATTTCAATAAATTCTATTAGTTCTTTATCTGAATAACCTAAAATATCTACAGGTTGCACATATAATTTATAACCCTTTTTAACAATTTCACGACAGAAGTCTATCACCTCATAGCGTTCATCCTTAAAAAAACAAGCACGTATCCCATCTATTGCACCGCCGTCATAATTTTCCAAGTTACTTATTGAATACCTACTGTAATCAGCTAACAGAACAAAAGAAGCTTTTTTCGTATCCTTTGGTAAGTATTCCTTAACTTGTGATATGTTATTATAAATTGTTGTTCCCAATTTATGTTCTTCATTTTTTAAAAAACCACATTCAATAATATCAATATTAGATTCTAGTAAGCCACATATAATTCCTTTAATAGTTGTATCTCCAAATTCTGCATCTACTAAATATCCGCCATCTCTTAACGTACAATCTAATAATTTAATATTCAACATTTTAATCACACCTCCTTTTTTAATAGTGACATATATAATGCATTAGCAATCTCAAAATCTTCAAAATTATCAATATCAACACTCTCTATTTTCGATACTTCACAAATATATGGTTTTATACCAATCCTTCTATTATATTTTTCAAAAACTTCTTTTCTAAAAACGTATGCTGCTGATACTTCACTGTAAATTGGAGTTAAGTCTTGAGTTCTAGGAATACGACTTGCATCAAAATTTAAAGGTTTATCATTTTTCCACAATAAACTTTGAATTTTATTAGCTGTAAATGCAGAATCGTATTCACCTCCTAACACCTTATTAATGCATTTAGAAATATTATTGTGGGATACAAAAGGAGATGTTGCATGTGATACAACATATATATCTGAATCAATTTTAGATTTAAATTCCTTAATAATATCTTGAGGTGTTGCAGTAGGAGTATCTAAAATTTCACTCCTTTGAATATATCCTATTCCCTTTGGTAGATATTCTTTTATTTTAGGATTGCTGCAAAACACATATATCTCATCTATTTCAGTAATTCTTTTTAGTGTATTTAGAATAAATTTAATTAATGGAGTCCCATCATCAAAACATTTTGTATTTTTATTTGGTAATCGTTCATTGTTCATTTTTATCGGAACAAAAGCTACAATTTTCATTTTTACTACCACACTCCAACTATTAAAATCAGTTCAATAGATTCAACATAAATTACTTAAAACAGTACAACTTCCACCTATATATAATTTGCTATTGCTTCTATAAATAGATTTGTTTTTACTTTGTGAAATGCAATGTGCACTTTTTACATTGTGGTATTTTCCACCATTCACCACAATAATGAGCATTTCTAATAGCCTTAAATTTATCTCCATTCCAAATTTCTTCAATGGATTTATCATTTATATTACCTAAAGAATATTCTTCTTTATAATTTTCGCAACAAGCTTCAGTTTCACCATTCCAATTAATTGTCATTCTTTGCCACAATTGAGAATCAGCAAATAAACAATCCTTTATATTTTGTGAACTTCTCTCAATAGTATTATATATCTCCTCATCTGAAATGATAATATTCTCTTTATGTTCTTTGTTGAAACTTATAACATCTACAATATTAGAAAATAATTTTTTAAAGTTTTCAACTTCAGATATGGTATCCTTTGTCAATACCATTCCAGCTCTAACTAGAGTTCCATATGCCTGCTTCTTATTTCTAATTTCTACGAACTTTTTTATATTATTTAAAACATCTTCATATACTGCTCCAATTCGAATTTTCTCATATAGCTCTTTTGAAGGCGCATCAAAAGAAAATAACATTTTATCCAAACCAGCATCTATAATTTGTTCAGAAATTTCTGGTGTAAGAAGTACTCCATTGGTATTCATTATTATATCTACCACACCCTTCTCCTTTGCATATTTAATCATATTAACAATATCAGGATTTATTAATGGTTCTCCTCTATGAGTGAGCTTAATAGCATACACATTACATCCATTTTTATCTGAAACTTCGTCTATTATTCTTTTAAACATATCCATAGACATCATCCCTAAGTTATTGAAGCAATTTACATTATTACTTATAGCAATTGTTCTAGGACACATAGGACATTTCAAATTACATATGTTTGTAGGCTCGATATCTAGATTTAATGGAAATCTTTCTACTATATTATTCTTAGCATTATCATTCCATTTTTTACGATATTCCCAATACTTTTTAGTCTTTCTTTTTTCCCAAATAGGATAAATTCCACCCTTTATTTCCGAATATAATACATTTATTGGAATATTAATCTTTGCATTCTCCTTATTATTGAGCACACCCATTTTTATTCTCCTTTTATAGATAAATTAAGTATTTTGTTAATTTACTCCACTTTCAAAACTCTTGTTTAAATTATTGATTGATTTTATAATCATCTTTATTGATTAACTAGATTAATTGTAATAAAATATTACTCTCAATTTAAAATATGTATGGATTCCAATATTACTTCTCTCTTGTTTTTAATAACCATCGGCAAATGATTAATTCAACCATTTTATCATTCTTTGATAAGCTTCCAATAACCCGATTGTCGGTTTCCACCCTAGCTGCTTCATCTTTTCTGCTGACAATCTAATTTCTGTCTTAGGTGCAAACCCATAGTTATGCTGATTAGCTATATCTATTATTACTTTAATTCTATTTTTAGCAATTTTTTGAGCTACTAGCTCTGCCATCTCAAATATGGTCATACTAGTTTCTTCATTTACTATGTTATATGCTTCACCATCTTCCCCTTCCAATAGTAGTTTAAAAATCGCAACGATTGAGTCTGCTGAATAACAGTAATTTCCTCTAGAATCTCCCATTGTATGAAGTATAATATCTCTATTTTCTATGACAGATTTAGCAAATTGGGCAAAAACTCTATTTTCTTCTGGTAATATTCCGGCCCCAAATGTTTGTGCCAATCGCGCAATTTTTATCGGGACATTATATTCAACATAATATGAATAACAGATATTTTCCGCCATTCTTTTCCCTAGAGAATAACAGCTTCTTGTATTTAAAATTTCTATACTACCTAAATCATTTTCAGTTAATATTTGCATTCCTTTAGATGTTGCTCCATATACTTCCATAGAAGAAAGATAAACCATGCTTTTTACTTGTTTTTCATTAGCAAGCTTGCAAATATTCATTGTTCCATTAACAATTCCTCCAGACACTTCTGTTGGATGTTCTACCATATCTTTAGAGCGTGTAGTAGCAGCGCAATGAAAGATAAAATCCACCTTATCTTTTATTAAAGGGAGATTACACACATCACCCTTTATTAATTTAACCTTACTATCATGATACATAAATTCTGCTTTAGCTACATCTCTCACTATAGCAATAACTTTAATATCATATTTATAGTCATTAAGAAAATTCAAATAACGTATTATTAATGACCCTATAAACCCCGTTCCACCGGTAACTAAAACTACTTTTCCGCTTAACTTTTCCCAATTTAAATTCGATGATAATACATATTTAAAATCATCTAATAATATATCCTTCATATGATCGTTCCCTCTATTTTACTAATTTTATGAAAAATTAGATATCTAATCTCTATTTAATGTTTTTATCATTTTCCAATCACTCTGTATTTTTTTTATATACTATCACAAGAAATATATATTAAAACAAACTATCAAAATTCACTCTTTCAAACTCCTCAACAGCTCCTCCACGTGTTGCATTATATATCCTGAAATTATGCTGACGTGAGTATAATTCTGCCTTTTTAAACGCCGAAAATACAGCCTCATAATTTGGAGGATTTATTTTTTTCATCTTTCCAAAATAATCATCTATAAAATGGTTACTATTTTCCTTTAGATTAGCGGTAAATTTCATATCAACGCCTATAATATAAATTTCTTCAAATCCCATATATGCAGCTATCTGAATTGAAGAATATATCACGTTCCATCCTTCATACACCCCATTTACGATATCAGAACTAAATCCTGGCATATGTGGCAGATAGCTCTGAGCACGCATATGAATTTTTTCAAGGTTGTGAGTCTCCCTACCATCCCAAATATCCTTTATGTAATCACCAATAAACTTAGTACATTCAACTGTCGCTAAAACTTCGTTATAAAATTCAATTATGCATTTATTATCTTGCATCACAAAATAGTCTGGTCTCCATTTCACTTTATCATAAACTTTATATATCTGATTGCAAGCAAATGTTGTTTCATTCTTTTCGCACAGTTTTTCCAGATCTTCTGTCCTAATACTTGGTCCATTACCTATGATAAAACATCTCTCACCCTTATGAATATCCTTATATTTGCTTAATTCAGGATTTCTATTTTCTCCAAACAGGTCTTCAGTATTACTAAAATCTGCTATCATAAAATCTCTTTTTTCTTCTGCGAGAATATCTCTTAACGTACTTCTCTCTCTTGATTCAAGAAGAACTAAAAGATCGATATCATTTTGTATTTCTGAAAAATCTCTTACTGGGTATCCATAGTACTCTAAATCCTCCTCAACCTGGCTGTAAGAATTAATTATATACTTTACACTTAAATCACCAGATTCAGCATTTAACATATCAATTAATATCTTTGATTTAAATGGCTCACCTTCTATTGCTATAGAGTGATATCTTCCAGTATCATAGTATTTAATATAATCAATAATTCTCAACTGATGTTTAATGTCATCCACTACATTAAAATGTTTGCCAACATAATAATCATATTCAGAATATATATAATATTTCATTATCCCCATCTGCTGCAACTGACTTTCTACTTCTTCCACTCTGTCTTTTACTGATATTACGATTATATAATTACACGCTATCTTTTCTAACTCATTAATAGATAGTATATGTTTTCCACAATACTCCTGGCCGCACTTACTACTATCAACAAAATATTCAATCAAATCCTCTCCAAAACAATCAAAAGCAATTTTACCAAGATAGCCTGCACCAAATAAAATATATTTTTTCATAAACAGCCTTTCCTCTTTTCTATAAAAACATAATTAAATCTTTTATTACTTCATTTATTTCCTTATTGATGTTTCTCGCTTTAATATTGTAAGGAATAAACAAATCAAAATTTTCACCATTTATTTAATCAATTATACTAAAATTAATTTTACAAGCGCATTCATTTTAAATACTTTTATCCTCAAGTGTAATATTCTTAAAATATAGATATTTATTTCTTTTTTCAACTCATATATAAGAATCAACTTTAAGCTCCGGATTAATATTTGTATTGCATCTGCTAATTAATACAGATAAAATGAATCACAGTATTCACAATGCTTCCAATTTCTTCTACCCTCAGATATGCATTTTCTTATCATCTGATACTGTTTTCCATACCATACATCAAGTATCGACTGCTTTGTCAGATCTCCTAATGTATTTTTTCCAATTGGGTCATTACAACAAAGCGAGACTTTTCCATCAGGCCTGACTATCATTTGCTCAAATGGAAGTGCACACTTAGCATCTCCATATGAGACAAGCTCTTTACGATTTGGTGCATCTCCACCTCTCGATGTTAAAATTTCCTGCGGCTTACGAAGAACAATCGTTACTTTTCTACGAAGCTCTGGATGTTCTTCAATATATTCCTTAATCTCACGGCATGGTTTTATGAGTTTAAGATCCTGCATGTAGTTATCAATAATAAGTTCATCAAGATAAGGTATAAGATCTTTAAATTTTTGTAATGTAAACAATGTCCCATTCGTAAACATATGAATACGTGCATTAGGAAGATGCTCTCTTGCATATTTATTTAGCTCCACGATTCTTTCATCTAACAATGGTTCATTATTAGAAAAAGTTGATAATTCACCTGAATAATTAAGTTCTTCAAGCTGTCCTATTATACTCTTAAATAATTCCATACTCATCCTTTTCTCTACACGAGGATCTATTATTTTATTAACAGGACAGAATGAACATGTTCCGTTACAGCGATTAATTGTTTCAATTTCAATGTAATCAAATAACTGCACATCTTCTTTTGCAATCCTTACAAATGAATCTATAGCTTCAATAATGCTATTATTGGCAACAATTGAATTCCACTGTTCTTCTGTATTATCATTTTGTAAACCTTCGTATGGATTTATTACTATTTCATCCGTTTCATAGTAACCATTCTTCTTAAAAGGATTAATTACTAGTGTTTCTTTTTTCACCACCTGTTTAAGCTTAACACCTAGTGCAGCATTATGAGCTCCTGCTGCAACGATAAAGCAGTCTGCTTCAGATACTGCTTCATCAAGTGTACATATCTTATATGATAGCATGTTCTTTCCCAAATAATCCCTGCTTTGATCCGCTGCAACAACAAATTTAAGCTTATCTCCAGAGCTACTGTTCATTATTCTTGATATAAGCTGTTCTGTATAGCCATCAATTCCATATACTGCAATCGAGGTTACATTAAGCTTATTAAGTCTGACTTCTATATCTTTTATGAATTTTTCATATGAAGGCGAATAATAAATATAATTTAATATACCATTTTCTTGAAGCTGCTCTGCTATCTGTGTTAAATAATTGCTTGAAATAACCACCTGGTAACGATCTGCAATCTTCTTATACTCATCAAAGCTAATAATTTTCTTTCCTAGAATATTTTTGCCAACTTTGACTTTATTATTATCCACAAAGTATTCCACGTTCTCTTCACCATAATGTTTCAATGCCATCTTTCCGAAATTGCCTGCTCCAAATAAAATATATTTCTTCATATAACTTTCTCCCTTAATTCTTTATTTCCACCGGCTTTTTCCATATTATCAATGACTCATCTATTCCTCTATCAGTAAGACTATTCTTTATATCATCTGCAACTATTTTAGTCCTTGTAGCAATAACTATATATTCCCATGATACTTCTTCAAGCTTATCAGGAGTATCAACATTGAAATTATTTTTCTTATATGAAAGATAATTTTTGTCTACCCACAATGCAATATTACAAAATCCTGTTTCCATAATCTGCTTATGATATATCTGTCCTATCTCTCCAGCACCATAAAGAACTATATTGCTCCCTTGCTTAACAGAACCGTATGGAAACAATAAATATGAATGAAAAATAGTGTATAAATCAATTCCAAGTTCCTGCCCTATTCCCTGATTAAGAAACTTTAACATGTGATAATTAAATTGTGGTTCTATAAGATACCAGTATTCTGATCGCTTCATACGTGAAAACATATTTTTATACAACGCATTAAAACGTTCAAAGTAATACTCGTCATGGGCACTGGATACTGAGTTTTCTCTTTTTCTATAATGATAAGGAGATTCATTTATAATACAAACACATTCTGAATCTAGGATTGCCGAATATACACAGGCACTATCTTCACCATTCCATATCTTTTCATCAACTTGCATCTGATTATCATATAAAACTTCTCTCTTATACAGCTTATCCCAACAGCTTGGCGAAAGCCCCCAGTCGAAATATGTACCCGTATATAGCATCGTTGGATATACATTCTTTACAAGCTCTTCTCCTCGATAAACACCTGCTGGAATTATATTTGAGACAACAGTTATCTCGTTCATAAATTCCTCTTTATGGGCACATACAACAATATCGGCATTGTTCCTTTCCATCTCTTCTGACATAATCTCATACATTTCAGGCTCAATCCAGTCGTCACCATCTACGTATGCTATGTAATCAGCGGTTGCAGCTTTTAATCCAGCTTTTCTTGCACTTACAAGACCACCATTTAACTTATGTACTACTATAATTCTTGAATCTTTTTCTTTATAGAAATCGCATATTTCTCCACTTTTATCTGTAGAGCCATCATCTACAAGTATAATTTCTAAGTTATTATATGTCTGTTTCATAATACTTTCAATACATGTTTCTACATATCTCTCTATATTATAAATCGGAACAATTACACTTATCTTTTCTTTCATTTAATCCTCCTATTCTGAAAAAGCTTTTTCCATCTGTTTTTTAACTTTTAGTTCTTCCTCGGGAAGCCATGATGCTGCAAAGTGATGAATACTATATGTATTTTTAGTCATCCTGCATCTAAATGTATTCTGGCTTATCGGACAAAGATATTCAACCGGATATATTGTCATACCATCTACAATCTGAAATGTCCCATCTTTAATTAATCCGTACTTTTCAAGCTCATCAGTCTGTAAAACCGTACTTGGTCTTAAATCTAATGTTCCATCTTCTTTAATAAAATGAAAACTTTCATATGCATCTCTTAATTTTTTAAGCAATGGAAAACCTTTAACAGCACCAAATCCTGATCCTGTATTAATACGCTCTGCGGTTTCAAATCCTAAAAATGCATCATTATAAAGGAGTTCATCTAAATTTTTTACTATTTCAACATCTGTGTCAAAATATATGCCACCATATTGATATACTATATCAAGCCTTGCATAATCAGGTACAAATCCCCATTTTTTATTTTTATACGCATCATCCATATATTTTACTTTTGTAAAATCATAGTTACTCTCATCCCATTTCTTTATTTCATAGTCAGGACAAAATTTCTTCCATGATTCAATGCATCTTTTCGCTTCAGCAGGCAACTCCCCATTTCCAACCCAAAAATAATGAATTATCTTTGGTATCTGAAGTGTATCATTACGTTTGAAATTATTAGGTGGCAACTTAGCATTCCACATTACATCATCTGCATCTATTAGATATTGATACCTTGAAATATACCAAGATAAATCTATCGTATAACATCTAGTATCGTTAAGATCAATAATTTTCTTTATCTGATCAACTATCTCCTGATAATGTAAACATGTAATAAGAACTATAGTATCATCCGTTTTATTCATTAACAAATAATCAACTGGCCTTATGGGAATCTCTGTATTATTTAATACTTTTACTTGCCCCCATTTTTTAGAATCATTATCGATAAAATAACTGATATGTTTTTCAAATCCTGGATGATCACCTGCTATTTCAATAGGGACATTGCCAGCGCAGAAGCATACAAGTTCTTTGCCCTTTAAATTTTCTATAAATTTATGATATTTTCCTGTTGCCTCAATCATTTTAACCCTCCTCCGTTTTATTAATACATAAAGAATACATCACAATACTGACATGTTCCATAATGCTTCCTGCCTTTAGATAGTGCTTCTCTTGCTTCCTGATATTTCTCACCATACCAGACATCTAAAAGACTCTGTTTATTTAAATCTCCTAATGTTATTTTTCCCAACGGATCGTTACAACATAAGCTGACTTTTCCTGTCGGTCTTACGACCATCTGCTGAAATGGATGGATACACTTCATTTCTGGATATGTAGGCATTTCTGTCCTATTAGGAGCATTTCCCCCTCTTGTTGATAATATATCCTTTGGCCTGCGCATACATACTGTAACTTTTTTCTCTAATTCTATTTTTCCTGTACAATATTCTACAATCTTTTGGACTTGTGGTATAATTTTTAGTTCCTGATTATAGTTATCAATAGCAAATTCATCTAAGTACCCAATCAATTTTTTAAATATATCGAGCGTTAAAAGAGTTCCATTTGTAAACAGATGGAACGTCGCATCCGGCAAATGCTTTCTTGCATAATCATGAAACTCTACTATTCTATCATCAAGTAGTGGCTCATTATTGGAAAATAAAGAAATTCTTCCAGTATAATGAAGGCTTTCTAACTGATTAATGATTGAATGGAATAATTCTTCACTCATATAATGCATTTCCCTTGGATCAACATTTCTATTAACAGGACAGAACGAACATACTCCATTACACCTGTTGAGTGTTTCTATTTCTATAAGTTTAAATAGTGGTGGTTCATCCTTTATCTCATTTATAAACGCTATAGCGCTATCCTGATAACAGTCATTTCCAGCTGTTCTTTCAATCCATTCGTCTTCGGTCTCAAGATGTGCTGAATTATAATGATTTGAGACTAAGACATCTTCATCCCCAAAATATCTTATTCTGAATGGATCAATAATATTAAACTCAGCATCATTTTCTCTAATATATTTCTTAAGACGTTCAACAATAGCAAGATGGTACTTTTGCGTTACTATAAGTATACCTTCTATTCCATTTGCAACTTCTTTAAGACTTCTTACTTTTACACCTCGAACCTCTTTTACCTGTTCAGAATCCTCCTGTAATATAACACTAGTAATTAGAGATGGATATATAATACTTATCATATGGATTAACGTTGATGCATCTCTATCATTACCATATAAAGCTATTGACTTATATTGACTTAACTCACAATTAGTTAGAAGTTTCTCATGTTTCACTAAAACTTTATAATTGATTACTGAACTAAAACCTGCTGCTTCAAGCTGTGCAGAGATTTCTTCTGAAATCGGCCAATCCACGCATATTACAATTATATCTGCTTTATGACTTTTTTCTAATTCGCTAAATGAGATAATAGTCTTTCCAATATAGTTTTTCCCCACCTTACTTTGTGCATTATCACAAAAATTAATTACATTCTCCTCTCCAAAATAATTCAGAGCTTCTTGTCCAATCCTACCTGCTCCAAACAATATAACTTTTTCATTATTTAATACTTTCGTTTTTAGTTGTGTCATATACCAACGTTCCTCCTTTATGTTAATCTTATAACCCCAATAATTCTGTCCGCCATTTCAGTAAAAAATATATCATTTAAATGGCATGGTGAACATCCATGTCTTGAGTTAATGTCTGAAAAATAGCTTTTACTATCATTACCATCAATTATTTTAATATCCTTATATTTACTTGCTATCCTTTTATATATGTCATTTATCTTTGCATTTTTTAGTCTTATAAGTTCTTTATCTTCAAACTCATTATCTGAATAATATTCACCATATTTTTCTGAAAGCAGGTTCTTTATTAGTATAATTTTTAATGAAGTATATTCTTTAGCTAAATTTAATACATTTTCAATATCTTCATATGATATCTCAGTATCCATGTCATTTGGCTGAGCATCAATAAACAGAAAATCTGTATCGGCTAAGACCTCTATTTTATTATACTTTATGACATCAGTCATCGAAGACCTTGTTACATTATCAATATCAAATGGTATCTGATTTACCATACAGTACAGATTATTGCTTCCTAATGTACAAAACTTCATACCATATGGTGTTTCCCAGCCATAAAAATATTCACTAAGAAAACTTATTAACTCGTTAATATATTTCTCAGAATTATCTATTCTTTTTAATTCCCTTACTGAAAATGATGTAAAGCGTACCGCAAAGCGCTCTAAATACCTTTTATATTTGATAAACTGATTCCTTTTTTTCATTTCATCACAGACATATCTTAGCGCTTCAACTGCGTGTTTGCGATTTTCAATATTATTTAGTATACTTCCATCACGGTTAATTCTGTAATACAGTAATTTTTCTTTTACATGCGCTATTCTATTGCATGAAGCGGCAATCATAGCATATGTTGATGTATCTTCATATGCTATGTCTGGAATCACTATATTACTGCTAATGAGAAGTTCTCTTTTATATAACTTTATCCACATCGCCACATCCGCTCCATATAGAAGCTCCGGCTGTTCACTTATTGAAGTTACTTCCTGAGTATATAATTTAGTGTTAAAGGCGAATGTTTTACCTGTTTTATCATCTACTTTATAGTAATCACAAAAAACCATATCTGCATCATTTTTCACAATGGAATGAACTAGTTTTTCCACAAAAGTAGTATCTATCCAGTCATCCGAATCTAAGAAAGCTATGTAATCTCCACTTGCAAGTTTAACTCCATAGTTTCTTGTGCTTCCTAATCCTTCATTCTGTTTCCTAACATATATAATTCTAGAATCTTTCTTCCTCCAGATTAAACATTTTACCTCAGAATCATCAGTAGAACCGTCATTAATTAATATAATTTCCAGATTTCTATATGTCTGATTAACCACACTTAATAAACACCTATCTATATATCTGCTTACATTATATACCGGTATTACAATACTTACTTTAGCATCCATCTACTATAATTCCTCCATTATAAACTCTGCAATGTTCCAGCTGATGATATCTTTATCATCGAAAATATCGCTAACTTGAGGCACTTCGATTATACGTTTATACCCCCCTTCAGTGTTATGGTTTATATATGTAATAAAATAATCAGCAGTATTTATATCTGTTGTAAGCTGATTTTCATCAAAAATAACTTTTTTGACTGAATTTTGCAAAAGTGCATCATTAATTACATACACTTTCTTCTCATTAAATTTTTTTAAATCTCGATCTAATTTTCCAATCATTTCTATAAATTCTATTAGTAGATCTTCAATCTCTTTGCTATTTTCATCTTTCCATTTTTGATAAGCAAATCTGGCTTGACCTAATAATAATTTTTTTATCTCTAATTTATATTTGTCTTGAATATTAAACCTTAAAAACCTCTCATTCATAAGTTTTAGTGATGATATTATATCTTTTATATTTTTTGCATTATTAGATAGACTACCTTTTCTATTACGGTAATAATTACATAATGCATCAGGCACGTACACAACTCTTTCAGAAAGTGCTGCTAAAATCGGCGTACATGCAATATCTTCAAAGGTAAAGTCTGGATATTCAATTTTGTTCTCAATAAACAATTTCTTTTTATATATTTTTCCCCATGCAAAAGTTCTAATTTTATTAATAATTGAAGTCTCCGACAAAACTGATACACAATTAGCATCTAATCTGATCTTTGAAACATTCTTCTTCATAGTAAGACTATCAACATAATATATATCACATAATCCAATGTCAGCATTAGTAGACTTCATTGCATTTATAATTTTTTCAATATATGTATCCTCAAGCCAGTCATCTGAGTCTAAAAATGTTATGTAATCATAATGTGCGGCTTTTATTCCTACATTACGCGCACTTCCAAGCCCTTCATTTTTCTTTGAAATATAAATTATTCTACCATCTTTTTTTGCCCATTTAAGACAAATATCTTCACTTTTATCTGTTGATCCGTCATTAATGATTATTATTTCAATGTCTTTGTATGTCTGATTAATAACCGAGTGAATACAACGCTCTAAATATGAGCTAACATTATATACAGGTATTATTATACTGACCATGCTCTCTCCCTTATTTTAAGCAGCTAATTGAATAATTATAAATCGCAGAACCTGCTAATTCATTATCTTTCAAATCTATATGTCTGCTTTTTTCCTCTATTTGATTCTTATTATCAGATACCAGGTAACTTAGCAATTCCATAATTGTAACCTTATTACATTCACAACTAACCATATCATACTTATCAATAATATTATAACCTTTACTGCCAAAATGTAAGTAAGCCTTAATGTCCACATCACTCCAAGCATTCGATAGAACCATTCTTTGGTCTGCACACGTTTCTTCCTTAAAGTCTATCTTTTTATACATGTTATCATAAATTGAATAGCATAGCATTTTACTATCTTCATATCTAATATAAGAGAGAAAATTAGTAAATTGCAATATGTCTTGATTCGGTTGATTACATGTTGTCGGTAGTTTTTGAAATGGTACTGCTTCTTCATTCTGAATATTAATTTTAACCACCATATTACCATTTATAGGAAACGCAAGCAAATAGCCATTATAGTAATACTCAATGTGTTCAAATCCCTGATTTTCATAAGTCATCACTAAATCAGGTGGGAATTTTCTAAATTCCTCTACAGTATCATTCTTGCAGTTCCATTTTAAAATAACTACTTCATTACCAACCGAAATCCAGTAATCATTACCATCATAAACAATACTTGAAAATTCATATTTGTTATCACCTACTTTTCTAATGTCATAACTGGCATCAATTAAATTAAACATTAAAACACAATTGCCTTGCCAAAAAGGAAGTGCGATTGTATTATCATTTACACAGTTGCATGAAATAAATATAGCCTTCCTTTCATTGTAAATCTTATCATTTATTTCTTTATACCAATCTGTATAATATGTCACCTCATCCGATATCATGTCAACCCTTACAATTGCAGGATATCTACCCGGAATAAGATATACATAATGCCCAACCTGTACTGCTCCAAAAAACAAATTAAAAAGTTCCCTATCTTTCATTAAGTTATAATCTAAATCAATATTTTTAAAACATCCACTTTTTATATCATATTTATATATTTTTTTTCCTCTTCTTGGTACAAGTAATAAATAGTCTTTATATCTTACTATTTTTGAATATTGTTGTACATCAGTTGTTCTTGCGGATGGAATAGACGTTACGTACTCTGCTTCCGCCTTATCGATATCTAATTTAAAAATTCCATTAATATTAGCTCCGGTAAACCAAGCTTCATTACCATCATAAGTAAGATTATCAAAATATATGTTTCTATTTGCTGGTGAGAAATCATCTGTAATTTCGACATTCTGTATCATTATTGGTTTTCCCGTCTTTTGATACAACGCTACTACGCTACTTCTATCTCCATAATAGGCATCTGATATCGCAATTGCTCGGTTCAAATCAGCGGTATCATCATATATTCCCCAACCTTCCGCTTTATAATTATCAATAATTTCCTTATATGTTTTTAAAACTTCTGGTGTCAATGCTTTTATTGTGGTCTCACTTAACGGATGCGGTCTCCAAAGCAGAACCACATCTGGATTTTCTTTAAAAATCTGAAGAACATCCTTTAACTTTTCAATCATTTTTTTCTTGTAATCTAGTAATATCTTAATTGATGTATTGTACAGGATTACCTTTTTCCTTATACCATCCTGCTTTATAATCAGTTTTTCCCATTCTTCTGGAATATCTACATCTTCTCGTCGCGTGTTCAATACCTTATCAAATTTAGGACTCCCTAATGCCAAAAACTTCTCTTCAGCAATTCCAAATCTATCTTTACAATTATATTGTTCTTCAAATTTACAAAATTCTTCTATATACTTCTGTCTTGCCTTTTCCGATTGTACAATTACCCGGTCAGCATACATAGTACCTGGCAATACTACAAAATGCTCCGGAACATCATCATACATATCCACAAAATATGGAATATATACGAGCATATCAGTATATTTTTTTAGTTCTTTTGCATAAAATGCAGGATGAACACTAGTCACATAATTATTTTCATCATATGGATTATGAATATAAATCACATCTGGTCTGTGTTCAGAAATACTGTATTCTTCCCATGATGTAATCGGCACATAATCTGGATATTCATTTCCTTCATAATACATCTGACCAAATGTTCCATCTGATTTCCTATCAAAGTATGGAATTGGAATTACATAACAATCACATTTTTCATCTTCCTTTGCTGCTAACCATACACTTTCCATACTATCCCACATAGATGCCTTATATGGTAAAAATACAACTTCTCTGTTCGAATCTGGCAAGTCATTTCTGATGCTATTACCAATCTGAATCAACAAACTTCTCATTTTTTTTAATAATTTCTTTATTTTTTGCTTATCAGAAGAATTTTGGCTAATCTGATATACCAACTCACAATATTCTTCCAACAATTTAACTGCATTTGTTTCTTCAGGCTCTATTTCTTCAATCGTAGTTCCAATTTGTATAGCACTTTCTTGGCACTTAATTAGAACCTCCATAATATCACCATTATTATTCCCAAGAATTTTACTAATCAAATCATTAGATTTTTCGAGTGAATATATTATGGATAAAAGCTGTTTTTTTAAATATTTTTTCAATTATTTACATTCCCCTCTTACTATAATATAAACCTTTAATGCAATTAAATCCCAAATATCTGTTGATTCTCTTCCGCTTCAAATAAAGCTTTCAAGATATAGTAATCCGACGGAGTAGTTATTTTTATATTATATGTAGAGCCTATTACTGTATATAGTTCATGACCATAATATTTCATAAGCGATGCTGAATCAATCATCCAATTAATCCCCTCGCTTTTTGCTTTGTTATGTGCCTCCATAAGTTCATCCAAATAAAAACATTGGGGTGCCTTTGCTATTCTCGCCTTATCCCTATTTGCTATTTCTACAATCTTCCCAAAATCATCTGTAGAACATATTGTTTCAACTGCATAACTAACAGTAACTGAAGATCTATGTTTTTTCACCATTTCAATATTTTTTGTTATTAATTCATCATCAATGAGAGGCCGAACGCCATCATGCATTATAACTACGGTTTCTGCAGAATTCTTATATTCATCATATATTGCTTTTAGTCCGTTATAGCACGATGCTTGTACAGTTTCTCCACCTGTGACCAGCCATTTTACTTTTTTTATATAATTTCTTTTTATTTCTTTTTTTAGTTTGCTCTCCCAACCCGAAACGCAAACTACGGCTATGCTATCAATCAATGGATGTTTCTCAAAATGCTCTATTGTATGAATAAGGATTGGTTTCCCATGAAGCGTCAGAAATTGTTTGGGCGTTGTTCTATTATTCATTCTTACACCCGTTCCACCTGCAAAAATTAAAGCTATATTCATTTTCACTACTCCCTGTCTATTATTTTTATTATAGGTATAGTTTTACTTTATCCTACTACAATACTCTTCATATAAGTTTTCTTGATATCATAAATTTAATTTTTTTCTATGATAGAACATTTAAACATATTATTTATATAATCTTTTGCTGTACTTATATTTTTAGACATATTTCAAGTAAATTAGCTTGTTTTTCTTAAGTATATATTATTAATTTCCAATAATATTAATCTAGATAATTTGCTACTTAAAATTTTTTATATTTAGTATTTTACTTCCAATTATCAACCTTTATAAATCAGAATTCTTTATAATTCCCCTATATATTAGTTTACTTCTTTAATTTGTACATTATGTGATTCAAATTATATATATTATTTTATATTAGTATAATTTGAATTTCAACAACTTATAAACACCAATATGTCAATATTATAGTAAGTTCTCTTTTTCATTACTATATTTACTCAAAACACAATCGATATCATTTATATTCTTATCAATATCTTTGATCCATCTTAAATAACATATTATCGTTTCTACTGAATATCCAAAATCTAATGCATTTTTAAAACATGTAACAGCATTTATATAATCTGTCAACTTATAATAGCAACATCCCATTTCAAAATATATATTTGATGCAAATTTATTCCCACACCTTAAAGCATCAGACAAAATATTAATTGCATAATCATATAAACAATTCTCTTTTAGTATTTTTACAATTGGAAAGACCATCTCTGCACTTTCAAATCTATGTACGCTATCTAGATACATATTTAATACTTCCCTATTATTTGAAACTAGTACAATTTCCTGTAATATTTTAGTATAATGCATCAGATTATCTTTTTTAAGTAAGACTTTTTCTTTTCCCAAGTATGAATTTATTATATTTATGTATGCATCGTCTACAATATTAATTATTTTATGAATTAAGACAGTTTTTTTACTAAATATAGCTGAAACAATAGCTAATACTTTAAATTCTTCTGATTTTTCTATTAAAAACGCATTATAAAACATATCGAAAGATTTTTCATAATAGTTATTTGAAAAAAATACAAACATTAATGATATATCTTCATTGTTATAAACTTTATTCCATATATTATAATAATGCAACAATAGTTCTCCATGTTTTATTTTCATTAATGCAGTAATAATAATTCTTATATCACCTTCGGAATTATTATAAATAGTATTTAATAAAGCAACTGTATCTCCAACCTTTTCATTTTTTAAAAGTTTTATTAATGAAATAAGCGTTGATTCATTATATTTATTTGCTTTTAACGATTTATAATAATAGTCAAAAGCATTTACCATATCATTTTTTAATTCAAATATCTGACCCATATAATAATAGATAATATGTAAAGACGAAGGAATCACATTCATTTCTATCCCATTATATTGCTTTTGATATTCCAAAGTCAGATTGAAGCATTCAAGCGAACTCACATAACTACATTCAAAATAATCTACTATAGCTTTATAATAATAGAACATTGGATGTTTATTAAATATATCCATAGCTTTATTTATTACTATTCTTATTTCATCACTACTGTATTCCAGATTAATCATTGATTCTATTACATTCTTATAAACTTTACTATTAAACCCAATTAATGTTATGTTACTATCTATGAACTTATTTCCATTTTCTATAGCAAGTTCATATTTACCTAATGCAAAATAGCTATCACATAGATAATAATATCCAGTATAATCATTTTTCTTTATCATTGTTTCTTCAATTAATTCTATATTTCTTTTAACTTTGTTTTCTATTATATCTGAAGAGTAACCAGTATGATATATAATAATATCATCGTTGTCAATAATATACCGAGATAAAGGTTTATCTAGTCTATCTAAAACCTCATGTATATCATTTTTGAATTTAATCTTAGGCGAATTTCTAAAGATCCTAATTGTTGGATTCACATCTTTCACTAAACCCAAGTTTCTATCTATATTAATTAACTTGCTTACTACGCAATCTATTTTTTTCATACTTAAAGAATTTAAAAGATTTTCTATTTTATCTGTACTATCAAAATATTCATCTGCATCTAGAAATATAATCCAATCTCCTTTTGCTTTTCCAAGTGCAAAGTTCTTAGCTCTACAAAAACTATTATTCCATTTATAATAATATACTTTTGCACCTAATTCTTTTGCAATAGTAACAGTATTATCATCTGAACCAGTATCTACAACAATAATCTCACTTACAATATTCTTATAACTTTCTATACATTTTCCTATATTTTTCTCTTCGTTTTTTACAATCATGCATGCAGATATTTTCATTTAAATCTCAAAACTCCCTTCTTCCAATTAAAGGGCCAGAGTTTACACCCTGACCCTTTATTATAATTTTAACAAGTTAAACTTTATTATTTAAAATTATCTTAATAATTGAAGAACTTGTTGAGGTTGTTGATTTGCTTGTGCAAGCATAGCTTGAGCAGCTTGTGAAAGAATATTATTCTTTGAGAATGTTGACATTTCTTTAGCCATATCAACGTCTCTTATTCTTGATTCAGCTGAAGTCAAGTTTTCACTTGATGTTCCTAAATTATTGATTGTGTGTTCTAATCTGTTTTGAATAGCTCCAAGCTTACCTCTTTCAGATGAAACAGATGCAATAGCTTTGTCTAAAGTATCAAGTGCTGATTGTGCACCAGCTTTTGTAGATACATCTACTCCTGATATTCCTAAAGCAGCTGATCTCATATCATTAATACCAAATGTAATAGTTTGACCTCTATTAGCTCCAATTTGGAATGTCATTCCGCCATTTCCACCTGATTCTGTTTGAGCTTGAGTTAATCCTAAATCTTTAACAGCTGTTTTTCCAGCTAAATCTGATAAGCTAATTGGGCCAGATTCACTAACAATTTCAAACCTTCCATCATTTGTCGCATTCACCTTAACATCTGCAATATATCCTGGCTTATCTGAAGATGTAGCTCCTGCTGCAGTATTATAAGAAGATATTGCATCATTTATATCATGTTGTAATTGAGTTGCTGCAGACGACATAGTATCTCCAGCTGATATAGCAGTTGTTATACTAGCTTGCAGATTAACATCACCTATTTTGAAATTTATTTTATCCGTAGTTGCTACATTTGACCCGTTATAAGTGCTATCACCAGTATCTCCAGTAGTTCCAGCTGTACCCAAGAATTTTCCACTTATTCCTGTAGCAGCACTTGATTTTATAGCTGATGTAGTTCCTGTCGAACCACTTTCTATAACTAATTTATTAGCACTATCAACATATCCACTAACATGTGCTACCTTAGCTCCAGATTGATCAATAGCTTCATTTATCTTTGAAACAATTAAATCTTTAGCGGCATTCATACTAGTAGTTGTTGCACCTGAACCTGTACCTGCTTTTATAGTTGTTTTTTCAGCTTCACTAAGATTTTGCCAATTAACAGTTATTTCGCTTCCATCTATTGTAAGTTTACCTTGAACAAAATCTGAATCTCCAACTAAAGCTGTTGATGAATTCATTGCTGATGTTGCAGTTACTGATGCCGAAGTAAGTTTAGCTACATCTATTCCTGTTGTAGTATCTTGCCCAACAGCAGCCCCAGAAGTTTTTAAACTACCATTTAATAGTTTTTGAGTATTGAACTCAGTTGTATTACCTATTCTGTCTATTTCACTCTTTAATTGTGAAACTTCATCTTGAATTGACTTTCTATCAGCATCAGTATTTGTTCCGTTTGCTGATTGATCTGCAAGTTCTCTTATTCTTTGAAGAATGCTGTGTGTTTCATTTAACGCACCTTCTGCTGTTTGGATCATAGAAATACCATCTTGAGCATTAGCTGAAGCTTGGTCAAGACCTCTGATTTGTCCTCTCATCTTTTCTGAGATAGCTAATCCTGCCGCGTCATCTCCAGCCTTATTAATTCTAAGACCTGAAGAAAGTTTTTGCATTGAATTGCTTGCACTTGCTGAGTTTGCATTCATTCTGCTGATTGCATTGTTTGATGCTAAATTGTGATTAATTATCATAATATATTCCTCCTTGATTTTTAAGTTTTGGACTTCCCTGTCCATACTTTATTATTTATATCAACTCTTAAGAGTTAATAGCTTATAAGCTTTATATTTCTATATTCGATCTAATTAGATATTACTTTAGCCATTATATATAATTTTTAAAACTTTTTATTAATTATTTTTCAAGTAATAAATATTTAAATCTTATATTTTTATATTCGTTAACAAATCATACTACTTTATACTGTGTTTAAAACTTATTTTAAACACTTTTGTTAAATACTCTGGCTTTATTTTCAAAGCTATTATAATTTGTATTAGCTTGTCTTGCTTTACTTAATTTTTCAATCTGATTTCTAACTTTAACCTTTTCTTTTTTTATTACGGTTTGCAATTCTTCTTCTAACTCTAATATTCTTAGCGAACTTCCAATAATTTTAATTTCTTCTTTATCAAATTCAACTGTATTTACTAATTGTAAAATATTCTCTCTCTTTTCAATCAAATTATTTAACTCGCTGCTATTTTGAATATTATTAATTAGAGATAAAGTTAAAGTTCTATACTCTTCTAAATATTCACTTACATTCATAAATCTCACCATCACATCATTTTAGTTTTCAAGTAAAACATTAAAAAATTACTATAAACTAATTTTTTCTTTAATCGGCTCATTAATGTCATTTATTATCTTTACTTCCCTAACATACTTGCTAAGGATGATTGTTGCGAATTCAATCTCTGCATGGCTGTTTCTAAATCTGAATATTTCTTGTATAATGCATTTTCTTTATCTGTAAATGATTTATTCATATCAGCTATTAATAATTTTTTCTTATATATATTATTAGTTAATGTGTTATTACTCTCTGTACTACTTCCTGCCAATCCAGCTTTCTTTGCCAATGATGAAGTACTAGTTTTAAATTCGTTGTATAAAGCTGTTTTAAGCTGAGTTAATGCCCCACCTTTATCCGTAGTTGATGCTGCTCTTGTAAATAAATCTTTTACATCTCCTGCGTTTTCTTGCAATGCTTTTGTTAATTTATTCTCATCTATAGTGAGCATTCCATTTTTATCAGCATAATTTTTAATTGGCGATATTCCAATCTTCTCCAAACTCAATCCAGATCCTGATATAACCGTTGAAATAGCGTTTTTCATTTCACTTACTATTCTTTCAAGATCACTATCTTTTCTTAGTAATCCTGTTTGAGCTTTCTTTTCCCAAGAAGTTATTTGAGATTCTGTCATTGCCGCCTTTTGTTCATCTGTTAAAGGCATATAATCTTTATCTCTTGTTTCAAAAATTTTTGTATTCATACTTTGTAATAGAGTATTATAATCATTAACAAACTTTATAATATTGTCTTTTAAAGATGTAACATCGGTTGATCCTGTTAATTTTACCGAAGTATCTGCTGATGTTGTTAAACTACCATCCCCTTTAATTGTCATTGTAGTTCCGTCAGTGGTTTTAAAATTCATTGTATCAGCAGTTCCAAGTGTTACTAAACTATTCGTTCCTGTATCAAATTTTTGTATTGTCGTCGTTCCATCATCTGCTATTGTTATTTTACTATTGTCTGTAAGTGTATATTCAGTTTGGGTAGACTCTGCTGTTTTTGCAATATAATCTCCTAAGAGGTTTATTGATGATGCTGTTATATAATTGGTAGTTACTGGTGGATCTATTGTTAATGTATTATCATTTTTAATTGTCATTTTAGTTCCATCAGTAGTTGTAAAATCTATTGTTTCTGTAGCACCAAGGGGTGTTATTCCATTAGTTCCTGTTATTGTTGTTGTTCCATCCTCTTTTATTGTTATTTTGCTATTATTTTTAAGTGTATATTGAGTTTCACCAGTAACACTAGTATTTACCCCTGTAATATAATCCCCTAAAAGATTTATTGATGATGATGTTATATACTTGTTAGTTGTTGGCGAATCTGTTGTTACAGTACCATTAGTATTAATTGTTGTTGTTGTTCCATTGATAGGTAGCAAATTAATTGGTGCGTTAATTGGCGTTGTTCCATCAGCGTTTGTTATTGTTGTTGTTCCATCATCAGCTATTTTTATTTTACTTCCATTAGTAAGCGTATATTCTTTACTAGTAGATTCAGCTACTTTACTAATATTATCACCAAAAAGACTAGTTATTGATGATGTTGTTATATATTTACTTGTTAGAGCTGCACTATTAGTTACTCCCTTAAAAGTAAACTGTACATTATCAACAGTTACAACATTATCGGTTGTTTTATGCGTAGTGTCATCTATTACATAAGTATTATTATTACCATTTTTTATAGTAGCATGAAGGTATTTATCTGTTGCCGCCTGGCTATGATTATTAAGTGTAAATCCGCCTCCACCAAAAGCACTTGCAGTAAAATTTACACTATTAGTAAATTGACTATAAGTTGCTGTTATAGTATTCTTATTCAAGTCATCCAATGCTGTTTGAGCAGTTGTTTTATCTCCAGCGGTTGTTCCATTTATAATATTACTATACGTCAATTTCTGAGCTGCTACTGCCGCATTATAATTAGCTACTGTTTTACTTCCATCAACATCTACATCAAAGGTTATTGTTGCAGTTCCAATTTTTATTGTTTTTCCATTTCCAGTTTCAGTTGCAAGATCTAGTTTATCTGTTGCTTTAGCCGCTAATTGAGTGACACTTACTGTATAATTATCAATACTTGCTCCTGCCAACCCTTTCGCCGTTACCTTATCACTACTACTAGAATTATAAGTTTGCGTTTGATAAGTACTACTAGACATCAAACTACCTGTCTTTATTACATCAAGATATTTGTCATAAAAATCTGATGCATCGCTCATTATTTTTTTATATTGTTCTTGTTGGTATTCCATAACTTTTTTGTTTTGAACTTCTTTATCAATTCTGGTTTTATATCCTTGCATTGCGCTTTTAACTAAAGTATCTACATCTAGTCCCGAATTGGTTCCAGTTATTCTTTGTATCGTTGACATTCTTTTCACTCCTTTTTGTACAATTTACTTATAATTCAGAATTATAGTCATTAATTAAATAATATGGCTAAAGGACATTCATTTTAAATTAAAAATTTATAATTGCTAATTATTTCTTAGATCTCTTATAAGCTTCTTTCCATGTTTCATTAATATCTTCGATAAGTGGCAGAATTTCATCTATTATCTCTAAATCTTTAGTCATATTTGCTTCGATTAATTTATCTTTAATAAAAGTATATACTCTCAACAATTGAACCGCCCACTCACCTGCACTTGTATCTAAACTAACCATAAGTTCTGAAAATATATCCTGAGTTCTTACTAAAGCATCATGTGCTTTTTTTATATCTTTATCCACTATAGCTTGTCTAGCTATTTTACAAAATTTCACTGCACCTTCCACAAGCATCAGAAGCAACTGTTCTTTTGATGCATAATTTACAGAATTGTTTTTGTAAACATTATATCCATTAGAATACATCCTAACTCCTCCTATTTTGTTGTATCTAAAATTCTACCTTTTGAATTACTTTCATTTATTTTTTCCACTTTCTCCACTTTGATATCTATATTTTCATGATTATCCTTTATTCCATCTATCGTGATATATCTTTTTTTTATTTCTTTATTAATGGAATTCTCGTTGTCATTGCCACACTGACTTCCTTCATCTTTTAAATCTTTATTTACATTGATTGATTTTCCAGAGTGAACCTTATCTTCTTTAGTTTCTTCCTGCATCTTTTTTCTTATATCAGTATCAATCTTATTTAATTTAAATTCCAAATAAAAAACTCCCCTTAGAACTTATATCAAGCCTTCTTATCTAATAAGCCAACTTGTTTTAGCATACTTGCAACCATGTCCAAAATCTTTTTTGGTGGAATTTCTAATACAACTTCTTTAGTATTTTCATCTATTATTTTTACCATCATTGTCTTCATTTCTTCATTATAAGTATATTCTGCGTGAGTCTTATCATCTTTTAAAAAATTGTTAAGTTTATTTAATGCATTATCTATATCTTTTTTATCATATTGCTTATTATTACTTACTTCTTGAGACTGAGTTTCAATTTTTTGCACTTGCTTAGCTACTCCCTCTGTACTACTTGTTCCATAATCAGATACATTTGAATTTTGATAGTTATTATAATTAATTGAATTTTGGCCTACACTATTAACATCCATGTCTATCATACCTCCATGTTTAGAACCTATAATAAAGCTCTTATTTTTTCTTTATGTTTTTCAGCATACCAAGATTAATCTTACTAGCTTCTTTATTCTCATTTTCTACTTCCTCATAAATTTCTTTTCTTAATATTTGAATAGATTTAGGTGCGTTTATTCCGATCTTTACACTTCCGTCATCTATCTTACTTATAACAATTTCAATATCATCTCCAATCATAAGAGATTCACCTTTTTTTCTAGTTATAATTAACATTATATACCTCCTTATATTAAAGGACTTTTTACTTTATATTTAGGATTATCTAATATTATTTGTTCCCCAATATTATCAGAAGTATTTATAACTATAGGTCCTTGCAAGTTAGTTGTTATTTTCTTCACATCTGAATTTAATGTTACTGTTGTGATCACATTAACTTGATCTGGAGACTCTATTTTTAAATTTTTAATAGTTTCTTCACTTAATACAAACTCATAGTCTTTAAAAAATTCATATGGTGATGTTACAATCATTGCAATTTCATTATCTTGTAGTGATTGGAGCAATTTAAATGGTTCATAATCCTCTAAATCTAAAAGTATAAACTCCTTTAAATCACTTAACCCTAATAGTCCCTTCTTAAAAGTAATGATATTCTTTTCTTCATATTCTATTTCACCATAGATTTTAGATATAAATTTCATATTTTACTCTCCTAACTATAAATAACTTAATATAGTCATCGGTAATATTTTCGCACTTGTTTGTAAAGAAGCTGTATACACAGTCTGCATCATTGAGTAATTCATAGTAGCTTCTGCATAATCCACATCTTCTGTTTTTGATAATATATCCGTCATATTATAATTTTCAGTTTCATTATTTCCTTGTGCAGAATCCATTCTATTTTGCATCGTTCCAACATCTGATCTCTTTTGCAGTAAGTTAGTTGTAACTGACTGTATGTCTTTTAAATGTGTAGTTGTTAAATTTGCTACATTTCCACCTGATCCCAAATCAGTTACTATATTAGATAAAAGATCTGATACATTTACAGTCTTTCCGCTCTTATCTGTAAATTCTAGAATTTCACTTGCAGTCTTGTTATATTGACTTTTTACGCCTTGAGATATATCAACTTCTAATTTTGATTTAATCTGGTTTTGTACAGTTGCATCAGTAATAGCTACAGTCCCATTATTTCCAATGCCCTTTCCATCTTTATCTGCATATTCTAAAACACCATTTACAACAGTAGTTGGTTTTGAGCCTGTTTTAGTACCACCAAAAATATATGATCCATCAAAACTAGTATTTAAAATTTGAGACAATTCATTAACCTTTTCTTTAACTTCATCTTGAATCGCAGCTCTTTCATCTGGTCCATATGATCCATTCCCTGCATTAACAAGTAAAGTTTCTATTCTTCCAAAAACATTTCCCATCTGCGCTAATGCTGTATCCGTTGTATCAAGCCAATTAGATGTATCTTTTATATTTTCATTGTACTGCTTATTGTACGACATTTCTGTATTTAACTGCATACTTCTAGATGCCGTATAAGGATTTTCTGATGCCTTTTGTATTGTCTTTCCAGAAGCTAATTGATTTTGTAGTGTTTTCATATTATTCAAATTATTCTTCATATTTCTCAAATAATTTGAAGTTAAAATATTGCTAGTTATTCTACTTGACATAAATTCATCCTCCTAACTCCTATTTTTTCAATCCATTTATTACAACATCTAATAATTCATCAATAGTAGAAATCACCTTTGCATTTGCTTGATAAGCATGCTGATATTGTATTAAATTTGTAGTTTCTTCATCTAATGATACGCCTGAAACTTGACTTCTTTGATCCTGAAGATCAGATAATATTCCCTCCTGCGTATCCTGCTGCCTTCCTGCTTCTTGCGTTGCTACAGCGATATTATTTATTACACTTTTATAATAAGAATCCACTGTTGAACCAGTAGTCCCTGCATTTAACTTCAAGCAATCACTGTCTGAAAAACCTGTTGTTCCAGACATTCCAACTGATGTTAAGAAAGTTTTTCTATCAATTTTTGACAAATCTGTTCCAGCTGCTATATTACTAAAATTCATCTTTATAGTATTAAGATTAGCAATTGCATTTGCTCTTTTTCCATCGCCTTCTCCGCTTGCTGAGCTTGTATTACAATTTAATTTACTAGTATCCGTTAGCAAATCCTCATTAATTCTTATATTCTTCGCTGTTAGACCTTTATCGGTAGATGTTGTTGTTTTGTTCGTCTCATCATAAGTTACAAATACAAGTTCACTACTTGATAAATTAGTATTCGCTGTATCCAAACTCCCTACCTGCAATGCATTAACGCTATAACCAAGCGCTGCTGCAAGCCTATCTAAATTGTCCATATATCCTTGTATTGTCGCTTGTACAGATTGGTTGGCTGCGATATATCCTTTTACATGATTATTATCCACATTATTTACCGCTGTTCCAGAACTTGTATCATATTTATAAGTTTGAAAGATCTTAGTTTTAAGTTCTGTTAGCTGAGATGCACTTACTGTTCCTCCATCTCCGACTTCCACTTCTTTATTACTACTATCTTTCATTGTTAATTTTCCGTCTTTATCAGTTATTAAAATTCTACATTGTGTCAATTCATCTTTTAATGACTTAGCATCTGCTGCTGATCCAGTCTTTATTGTAACAGTCTGAAGTGTTGAGTTTTCATTTCCTAAAGGATAGTATTTTACTGTAACATCTCCAGTAAGATTTCCTGACGAATCTGTAGCCGCTGTCACAGTGTCTATATAAGAAAGTCTGGAATATCCCAAATCATTAGGATCTGACTTTACAAATGCTGAATTCGGATATTCTGTCGATGAAAGATTTATCGTATCCAGATTCTTCCTCTCAAGGTTTATTCCAAATTTATTGCTTAATTTATCAACAAGATTATCTCTTTTATCCATTAAATCATTAGGGGTTTGTCCAACCGCTGAAACACTTCGTATTTCCTTATTTAATTCATTTATCTGATTTAAATAACTATTAACATCAGTAACATCACTTTCTAAAAGCTTCTGGCTATCTTGATTGGCCTTTTCCAATTGGTTATATGTATAATTTATTGCATCTGCAAGAGCTTGAGCCTTCTTGATAGCCACTGTTTTTACATCTGATTTATCTGGAGTTTTTGATACTTCCTGAAATGCACTGAAAAATTGACTTGTAAGTTCCTGTATTCCTGTGTCAGATGGTTCACCAAAAATATCTTCAACTTTTGATAATGTTTGATTTTGCTGAGTATAAAATCCAGAATCTCCTGAAGCACTTCTATATTGATAGTCTATAAAGTAATCTCTAATCCTTTGTATTGATGTTATTTCAGCACCAGTTCCAACTTGTCCAGCTCCAGTTGTATCAAATCTTGACATTCCACCAAAAGGTCTTGTTGTCTGTGATACTGCTCTTTGCCTTGAATACCCTTCCGTATCTATATTCGATATATTATGCGAGCTTGTATTAATATTTCCCTGCTGTACCGTTAATCCTCTTCTCGCAATAGTAAATGTATCAAATAATCCTGCCATTTTTATTCCTGCCCTTCACTCGCTTACATCCATGTATATATTTAACTTCCTTATTATTAATTATTAAAATTTATCTCTTCAAAATCTCATTCACCATTTAGCAATAGTTATCTGGATAAATTTCCATACGAATTATAAGTCTTTATCTCTCTTCTAGGATTTATTATTTCTAACATCTTATTATTAAATACTATTTGCTGCTTCAATAACATATCATTTGTTTCCTTTTTCATAATAGTACTATTTAAAGTAGTTTGTATTTTTCCATATAGCTCCTTTAACTTATCATTGTCAGAATTATAAACTATATCCTTAATATTTTGCTCACCTGTTAAGTTTCTTCTCTCTATCTCTTGTTTAGCAATCTTCTTACCGCATTCATTAATCTTATCAACTAATCCTTCTAAACCAAATACATCTTTACTCATTATCATTTTATATTGAGTTTCTAACAATTCTAAAAGTCTTTGTAATTCTTCCTCTTGGCTTTGTATTAATTTAATAAGTTCATTTATCATACTTATGCCTTACTCTCCTTCATTGCATTTAACATACTTTTTGCAGTTAATCTTGCATCAACATTGTATGTTCCGCTATCTATTTTATTTTTAATATCTGCTATTTTTTTTTCATTTTGTATATTACTATCTAACGAGTAACCTTTAAGACTTTTTCCAAGTTCCGAAATTTCAATTCTATCTACATCATTAGTTTTCTTTGTCTTTTCGACAGCTTTACTACTATTCGAGTTATATGCATTTATATATGTCGATCTACTTATTCTATCAATACTCATAATACATTTCTCCATTTCTTAGGCGCTGAAATAAAATAACATTTGTTACTCTTTTGATTGTGCCTTACTACTTCATTATTATACTTATCGTACTTTTCTTTTATAAGTTTATAGAAAAGTCAATAAAAAATAATTTGTGCAACTATTTTAATAAAATATTCATAATATATGTTCTTATTAATCAAAAGACCACTCTGCTATCTTACGTTCTCCTTCCCCCAATATGATTTCACCTTCACTAAACCAAAAGATATCATTATCTTTATTTCCTCTATCTGTAATATTATCAGAAACATCTTCATCATAAGATTCTATATCACTCTCGTTTTTCTTTTTGTTTACTCTTTTCTTCTTCTTACTTGAATTTTTCTTAACCTCAAAAATTACAGTAGAATTATTATGTTGATCACTCTCCTCCTTCTTTGCTTCAATCACATTACTATTATCATCACTTTCATTTTCACTATTTGATTTCTGATCATCTACTTTTAAAATCGCTATTTCATTGTCCTTATTTTCTTTAGTATCGACTTCTTCTTTTTCTTTTATAGGAATCACATTTTTCGGACTTACTTCTATGCCCTTATTTTTATCCATATCAATCTTTTCTAGAATCTTTGTCTCATTTTCTTTTTTCACACTTTCAGTTTTTTCTTTAACTTTGATATTTTGATGCTTTACGAAATTTTTCACCTTGTATATATTATTGTCTACGATTTCAATCATTTCTAAATTTATTAGAACATCAAATGCAGCTTTTACTTCACTGATTTCTCTATTAAATTCTATTGATAAAGTCTCTACTGTGTATGGAATATTTCTTGACATATATAATTCTCCCTCTTGATTTACCTTTCCAGCCAAAACAACCACCCTATTCCAAACATAGTGAATAAGATCTCTATTAGTCATCCTATCTATTATTTTAAATTTTGTGTCCTCATACATATCAACTCTAAATCTCACATATCTTCTCTCTTTCATATTCATCAATCCCTTTCACATATATTAATAATTTAATTCACAAAAGTTTTCTTACACTTAAAAAGTTCCGCATTGTAGAAATGTTCTGTATTGCAGCATAGCTGCTCTTTTCAGTAGTGCATAGCTGCTCTTTTTATCGGGGCATATTTATATGTTAACAAATCAAATTTACAAAAGTGCTCTTACACTCAAAAAAGTTCCGTATTGCAGCATAGCTGCTCTTTTTATAAGTGTATATTTATCCCTCCAATTAATATATACGCAAAAAAAGAAATATATAAAGGGTTCTAACAAAATTTTTTTATTAAATTATAATTTTATAACTGGGTTACGGGTAATTATTCAGACGCAAAAAAAGCTCAGTGCTATATAACACTAAGCGAATCTAAAACTTTTTAAATCACATTATTATTTAATTGCTTTTATTTTAGCTATATCATACCAATTTTTAGATGTTATCATTTCAACATTATTAAGATCATGCTTTATGCTTGTTATATCTTCCGCAGTTCTTTCCACTTGTTCATGTGTTGATTCCAATTTCTTCTCAATTCTTTCTTGACCTTTTTTAAGTTCTTTAACATCTTGTTTAAGTACCTTAACATCTTCTTCGATTCTACTAATTTTATTTTCTATCCCATTAATCTTAGCTTCTATTCCACCAATTTTATTTTCCATTGATGTAAATCTTAATTCAAGCCTTTCAAGGATATTTAAAACTTTATCTTCCATTTTCTCACCTCACATATTTATTAGTAAGTAAATTAATTATATCATAATTTTATATTAGTTCTACTATTATTTTTAATGTATATGTTGCAAAAATGTTCCTCATCATACTTTAAAAATATTCCAAGAATTTTAACCTTAATTGTAAAATGTGCATGGTGAATTGTAACATATATATAAATACCCAAATTACAGGTTTGCCTTAATCAGAACCTTCCATCAAAATTTTCATATTCCTTAGGAATACAAATGTATTTAATTTTTCTAGATTTACCGCATATGTTTAATTCTCAAAATGATGCAGATAAACCAATTATAAACTAGATTTATACTATGAAATATATTCCAACTAGAAATAAGACTTATGCTTTTATGGAATGTTTCATTAGGAATTTGATGGCTCTGATTCTTAGATTAAAAGTTGTTCCAAGTATGCTAGCTCAAAGCTCGCCTTTGATGCTAGCGTCTTGGATGCAACTTGTGATCTTAGAATCACCCATCATAATTTCCTTAGAAACTGGAATAACAGCATAATTCTTATTTCAGCGAGCTATATGCATAATTTTAGGTCTTAGTTGGTTTATCTATATCCAAAAATAAAAACTCCCGAGAGGGAGTTTTTATTTTAATCTCTTTATTCTTTCAACACTACTTACTATATTTGTTATTCTTATTCCAAAGTTTTCATCAACTACAACAACTTCACCTAAAGCTATTTGTTTTCCATTAACTAATATTTCAACTGGTTCTTCTGCAAGTTTATCTAACTCTATTAATGAACCTGTTCCTAAATTTAAAATATCCTGTATACTTTTCTTTGTTCTTCCTAGAACTACGGATATATCTAAAGGAACATCTAATATTAAGTCAATATTCTTTATTGGCGGAACGCTATTTTGCGGCACTAATGGTTCAAATGTTGCTGCATGAACTTCTACTGGCTGCTGCATTCTTGGCTGCTCATATTGTGGTTGTTGATATTGCTGCTGATATTGAGGTTCTGGTTGATATTGTTGTTGTGGCTGCTGTTGAACAGGCGCTGGCTGTTCATATATTTCTTTATTTACAATTGTATCTTTTTTATTATCTTTTTCTGGTTCTGATGCCGCCACTTCTTTTTCTTTATCTTCACCAGTCATTATCGCAACAATATTTTTAGCTGTCTCTATTGGAAATATCTGCATTATATTACTATCTACAATATCTCCAATAGTCATTCTAAATGATACTCTTACTATTGGTTGATCTTCTGGTATTGCGTCAGAAATCGGTATAGATCCATCAACTACAATTTTGGCGCTTGGTGGTGATATATCAACTTTTCTTCCAAACATAGTAGCCATTGATGTAGCTGCAGAACCTATCATTTGATTCATAGCTTCTGAAACTGCACTAATCTCTATTTCAGACAAATCATGAGCTTCAGTAACATTTCCATCTCCACCCATCATAAGGTTAGATATAACTAAACCATCTAATGTTTTTATAATTAAAATGTTTCTTCCTATTATCCCTGCAATATATTCAATATCTAGAACAATATTTGGTGTTTCAAAGCCTTCTTTTATTTCTTTCAACGTAGTTACACTAACTACCGGAGTAGTTATGTTAACTTGCTGATTTATAAGCTGATATAAGGCAGTTGAAGCTGATCCCATGGAAATATTTCCGATCTCTCCAAGCAGATCCTTATCAATATCACTTATAGCTTCGGTATCTATTTTATTATCGCCAGCTGACGTATCTGCACTTTCAGCTCCAGTAGAAGCTAAATCTTCACCTGCTAATAACGCATTTATTTCTTCTTGTGATAAAAAGTTATTGCCCATACCCATTCACTTCCTTATCCGTTATATCTAAAATCATAACACCTGCATTCTTTCCTACTACACCCGGCTTAGCATAATAACATTCTTCATTACCTACATATACTTTTATTGGTGATGAACTCTTATTATCAAGTTTAATTACATCACCTACTGTTAGTTTCAAGAAATCATCTACTGTTATATTAGCAGTTCCAAGTTCCGCTATAATTTCAACATCAACTTTATTGATTCCTTTTTCTAATTTTTCTCTCGATTCAGCCATCGATGCTTCATTATCATTCTTAAATGCATATTGTACTACTAATTTATCTAATATTTTCTCTACACTTAAATAAGGAAGACACATATTAATAAATGTGCTTCTCTTATTCATTTCTACTGAAAATGTTATTAATGCCACAGGATCATTAGGTGCTAGTGTTTGATTGATTGCCGGATTAGTTTCAATTGCTTCTACTTCTGGCTCAACTTCTAATACCGAATCCCATGCTAGCTTTAAATTACTTATCATTCCGGTAGTTACTTGTCGCATTATATTCTTGTCTATATCTGTAAATTCTTTTGTTTCAGCTTTTCTATTTCCCTTTCCCCCAAGCAAAACGTCTATTACTTGAAGAGAAAATTGAGGATTAGTTTCAAATATTATTGTCCCTGACAATGGAGCCATTTTAAATATTGTAATAATGGTAGGGTTTTGCACAGAATGAATAAATTCCTCATATGTTATCTGCTCTACAGATTCTATTTTCACCTTAACATTTTGCCTAGTCTGACCCGTTAAATAGTTGGAAATAATTCTTGCATAATTATCATGAATTAATTCAAGTGTCCTTATATGCTCTTTTGAAAATTTTTGAGGACTCCTAAAATCATAAAGTTTAACTTTATGTTTTTCTTCATCTTTACCAACATCTTCTGACTCTAATTCACCTGTAGATAAGGCAGACAATAAGGCATCTATTTCACTTTGTGATAAGACATCTGCCATATTTTTCCCTCATTTCAATAAACTAATTTAATAATTTGTCGATATCTATTATTGTAAGAAGTTTTTCGTCATAATTTAATATTCCCTTAATGTAAGGCTGTGCTTTACCTGCATCTTTTTCTATTTTCTGTATATTTTTCTCGTCTATATCTAAAACTTCTTCAACCTCATCCACTGATATTCCAATTTCTTCATCTTCTACTGTTAAAATAATTATATTATTTTGTTCTTTTCCAGGAGTTACATCAAGTAATAAATTTATGTCAACAAGAGATTTAATGCTCCCACGTAAATTTATTAATCCTTTAATATAACTCGGAGCCTTAGGAACTTTTGTAATCCCCATAGTATCATTGATACTTTGGACTCTATCTGTTTCTACTGCAAAATGTTCTTCTCCTAGTTTGAATACTACTATTTGCATTCATACTCCTCCTCTACAATAATATACAATCAACCATTGATAATTGACACTTAAATTAAAATTTCTTTAAAATTTGCAAAGATTTATTTATAGCCTGTTATAATTCATTTCTTGTATTATTGCTTTTATATTAACCTACAACTTTCTTTATAGCTTCTAAAACTCTATCCGCTTGGAATGGCTTTACTATAAAGTCTTTTGCTCCGGCTCTTATTGCATCCATAACCATTGATTGTTGTCCCATTGCTGAACACATGATTACTTTAGCATCTGGATCAAATGCTTTTATTTGTTTAACTGCTTCAATTCCATCCATATCTGGCATAGTTATATCCATTGTTACTACGTCTGGTTTTTCTTTTTTATAAAGGTCTACTGCAACTATCCCGTTATTTGCTTCACCTACTATTTCAAAATCATTTTTTTCTAAGATATCCTTTATCATCATTCTCATGAACGCTGCATCATCCACAATTAAAACTCTAGCCATACAATTTTACCTCCAAAATTTAATTTATTCCTATAGATTTCAATATTTTCTCTAACGAACCCGGCATAGGGATATAATAAAAATGTCCTCCTATATTCTCTTCTGTATCACTGTCTAAGAATACAGTTTCAATATCTAGTATATATTCATCATATTGATTGGACTCAATAAATGTAGTTGTGAGTATTGCACCTAACATATCAAATGAAGTTGCAGGCACTGATGGTGCCATAACAAGATTAGTTAACTGTGCAATAGCATTCATATATGATGCTGATATTATATTTGCTATCTCGCATAATACAGAACTTCCCATTTCACTTTCTGGAGACTGCTTACTTCCAACTAATTTTTTTATTACATTTTCAGCTGTTTCCTGTTCGAATACTAAAAGCATATTTCCTGAAATATCGCCTAGCACTCTTACAACTGTTCCAGCTACAGCACATTCTCCACTTTCTTGAAATACTTCTTCTAGTCTTACTACGTTTACTGCTGGTACTGTCATATCTACTTTTTTTCCCATCATCATAGAAAGAGCAGTTGCTGCATTACCTGCACCTATGTTAGAAACTTCTTTAAGTGCATCTAATTGCAAAGTGCTTAAATTAGAATACTCCACTTATAACCCTCCTTTAAAATTTTTCACCCTAAAGGGCCAATCATCTCACATTTATATATTATTATTGCTGTTATAACATAACAATAATAATATATCTTGTCCACTCCAAACCTTTAGCCTTTTGCTCATTTTTATGGAATTATAAGTCAAACTAATTTTAATTAGATTTAAAAATCTTACTTAAAAATTTCACTTTATAATAATGCCCCTACATCTAGTATCAGCGTTACTAAACCATTACCAAGTATAGTCGCACCAATATACTGATCTAAATTCTTTAATGTTTTTCCGAGTGGTTTTATAACTATTTCTTGTTGCCCAAGTAATGAATCGACTAATAAACCTATAGTTTTATCACCTACATTAACTATTATAACAAATTTCTTATCAGTATTACTAGCCTCTATATCTAAAGTTTCATTTAATCTTACTAACGGAATTACATTTTCTCTATAAATAATAACTTCTTTTCCATTACTTTTCTTTATATTTTCCTCTTTATAGTCAATTACCCTATCAATAAATCCTAATGATATTGCTAATGTTTCCTCTCCTACCTTTACAAGTAAAGCTTGTATTATTTGTAATGTAAGTGGAAGCTTAATTACAAAAGTTGAACCTTTGCCTTCTTCACTTAGTAGATCTACAGTACCACCGAGTGCTGCAATTTTTGTTTTAACAACATCCATTCCAACTCCTCTTCCTGAGATATCTGTTACAACTTCATTAGTACTAAATCCTTGAGCAAAAATCAAGTTCTTAATGTCACTATCTGATAATCCTTCTGTGTTTATTCCTTTTTGCTCCGCTTTAGCTTTTACTCTTTCAAGATTTATTCCTGCTCCATCATCTGATACCTTTATTAATGCTTTTGTTCCTTCTTGGTATGCAATAAGCTTCACAGTTCCAACTGGAGGCTTGCCTTGTGCAATTCTCTTTTCAGCAGATTCTATACCGTGATCCGCTGCATTCCTTAATAAATGTATTAATGGTTCACCTATTTCATCAATAACAGTTCTATCAAGTTCAGTATCAGCGCCTTCTATAACAAAGTTAATTTCCTTATTTAATTCTACTGATATATCCCTTATCATTCTTGGGAATCTATTGAATACTGTATCTAGTGGAAGCATTCTAATTTTCATGACTAAATCTTGAAGATCAGATGTTGTTCTTCCTACTTGTTCCAATGTTTCATTTAACTCTTGTGATTTATGAACATTCACGATTTGTTCTAATCGAGTTCTATAAATTACAAGCTCAGAAACCATATTCATTAAATTATCTATTCTCTCTAAGTCAACTCTTACTGATTGATGTGCTTTCTTAACTTCTTTCTTTTGAGTAGGCTTTTTAGCAACTGGTTGCTTTGTCTCAACTTTTGCTTCAGCTGGCTTTTCTTCTGGAGCTTTTTCTATAACTGGTAACTGTGGCACTTCTTTTACTTCTGCTTCTTTTGGAGCTATATCTGAGCTTTCTAATTCTATTAAAGAAGCTTCAACTTTTGCAACTTCTGAAATTCCATTTACAACAGTTAATATTTCATCTACAGTATTTTTAGTTACTAAGATAAATTTCAATTCAAAATCAAACTCTTCATTTTCAATTTCTTGAGTTGATGGGTCTGATTTTAATATTTCTCCGTGATCTTCAAGATCTTTAACTATTAAAAATGCTCTTGCTGATTTTAATAAAGTGTTTTCACTTAATGTTACTTTTAATTCAATTGAGTTAAATCCTTTTTCTCTAGCTTGTCTAATAACAGATGTGTCATATTGATTTAAATCTAAATCAAATTCATCACCTGATATCATTTTATTTTCATCTTCTGACTCAATTTCACTAGCTTGTGTTTCTTCTTGCAAGTTACTCTTGTTTCCATTTTCTTTTATATCAGCTAAAGCTTTCATTATTCCATCTATATCTATTTTTTCCTCAGAACCTTCTTGAACGTTGTCAACCATCTTTTCTAATGTATCAAGACAATCAAACAATACTGTCACTACATCCTGAGTTACTTTTAGTTTTCCTTCTCTGAATTCAGCCAATACATCTTCCATCTTATGGGTAAGTTCTGCTAAATCAGTAAATCCCATAGTCGCTGCCATCCCCTTAATTGTGTGAGCAACTCTAAATATTTCATTAACCTTATCTGTATCATCTGGATTTTGTTCTAAATCTAATAGTGATTCGTTCAATGTTTGTAAATTTTCTAATGACTCCTCTAAAAACATTGACATATATTGAGATGTATCCATCCTTACTCCTCCTCTATATCTTTTTATAAATAAAGGTTGATGCTTTTTCAAATCCATAGTCTCTATAATTATAAATGCTCTCTGTAGCTCCTACAAATAAAAGCCCACCCTTTTTTAATGAGTTACTGAATTTTTTATAAATTTCTTGTTTAACATCATTATTAAAATAAATAACTACATTTCTACAAACAATTAAATCAAAGCCAGTATCATATCGGTCTAAAATCAAATCATGTTTTTTAAAAGTTACCATATTCTTAATTTTAGACCCTATATAGTATTTATCGTCCCTTACTTTAAAATATTTACTTAAATCTGTATTATTTACACCTTTCATTTCATTTTGAGTATATTCTCCAAGCTTTGCTCTAGAAAGTATAGTATCATCTATATCTGTAGCTATTATATTATGTCTTCCATTTGGCGCTAACTTATCCAATATTATTCCTAATGAATATGGTTCACAGCCTATTGAACAAGCTGCACTCCAAATTTTTAGACTTGAATTATTTGGTAGTAACTCCTTTGCAATTTGTTTTTCTAAATCAGTAAATAATTCTGGATTTCTAAAAAATTCTGTTACGTTTATTGTTATGAAATCTAAAAACTTTTGTCTTTGCTCTGGATTACTTTTTATAGACTTGGAATATTCATCTAATGTTTTTATACCAACTCTTGTCATTAAGCTGTTTATTCTTCTATTTAGCTGTTCTGGCTTATATGCTGATAAATTTATACCCAACTCTTTATGAACCCATTTGTGAAATTCATTAAAATCCATATTTCCTCCTATAACTGTTTAATTATTTTTACTATATTTTCAGCTATTTCATTAAGTGGAGCCACTAAATCTACTTTTCCAGTTTCAAATGCAGCCTTTGGCATACCATAAATTGTACATGTAGATTTATCCTCTGAAATTGTTATACCACCATTATCTTTTATGTTTGCAGTCCCATCAGCACCGTCTCTGCCCATTCCTGTAAGAATTACAGATATTAAATTTCCTCTGTACACTTTTATAGCAGAATTAAATAACTTGTCAACTGCTGGTCTTACTCCCCATATAGGCGGCTCTTCATTTAAGTGAATTAAATTATTTGAACCCACAGTCATATGTTGACCACCCTTGGCAATATATATGGTATCATTACTAATTCTCATACCTTCTGCCGCTTCAACCACTTTCATCTTGCAAGCTTTATCTAATCTTTCAGAAAATACTTTTGTAAATCCTTCTGGCATGTGCTGAACTACAAAAACCGGTACCCCTAAATTTTCAGGTAATTTGGTTAATACTTCCTGAAGAGCCTTAGGACCTCCAGTAGATGCTCCAATTACAACTGCATCTATTTTTTTATTTTTAGGTATACTGCTTACCCTATGTATAGTTTTTTCTTTTATTATATTGGGATTATTTAAACCAATCTCATTATTAGTTATTTGGTTATTTTTATTAGTTTCTAAACTTGTTAACTTCTTTCTAGAATTAACATTGCTGGTTATACTCTTTATTTGTTCTATTAAGTTATTTTTAACTTTTGCTATATCTAGCGAAATACTTCCTGATGGCTTAGTTATAAAGCTAATTGCTCCATTATCTAAACATTCTAAAGTTAGTTCCGATCCTTCTGTCGTTGAACTACTAAGCATTATTACAGGATAATTTTTCCCAAGCCTTTTTAATTCTTTAAGAGTTGCAAGTCCATCTAAATCCCTCATATGTACATCTAATGTGATAAGGTCCGGATTGTACTTCTCTACCTTCTCAACCAATTCTCTTCCATCTCTAAATTTAGCTATAACTTCAAAATTACTTTCTGATTCTATCATATCTGATATGGCCTTTCTCATAAAAGCCGAATCATCAACAACAATAATCTTTATCTTACCCACCTAATCACACCTCTCTTTTTATTTTACAATTCTACAATTCCATGCCCTACAACTTTAAGTATTACTTTTCCATCACTAGCGTAAAGGATCATAGTTCTACCTTTATTTCCACCTATCTCCTCAGCAATTATAGGAATAGATTCCTCTTTTAAGCTTTTCTTCACTGCATCACTATTCCTTTTTCCAATATCGCTTATTATGCTCTTATCAGAAAAATTAAACATTGAAGCTCCTCCAGCTATTTTAGCTACGAGATTTCTCTTTTTACACCCTTGCTTTTCCATTTTATCAATTAGTAGTGGAATAGCTAGATCTGCAAATTTCATGGGGTTTGTACTACTTTTAAATTGTGTACTATCAGGAAGCATTATATGTGCTAATCCTGCCACCTTAACTGCCCTATCATATAAGGCGATTCCTATACATGATCCGAGTCCTATTGTCATTATTGTTCCTGGGTCGAGTACTAAATTTAGATCAGCTATTCCAACTTTTACTTCTGCACTTACCATCTTTACCCCCTAAAAGATTTTTTCTTCATCCTCTGAAGACAGTATCTTTTCTAAGTCTAATAAAATAACTATATTATCCTTTAATTTTATTAAACCTGCTATATATCTTTTGTCTATTGTTGCTGTTATAGGAGGTGCTTCTTCCATTAAATCACTACTAACATCTCGCACTTCGTAAACATTTTCTACAATAATTCCGAATTTATTTTCATCTCTTTTTACAACTATTATTTTTCTATTTTCATTTTCTTCATTTTCTCCAAAATTAAACTTTTTGGATAAGCTAATTATTGGAAGTATACTTTGTTCATAATTTATTACTCCCTTTACAAAACTAGGCGAATCAGGAAGAATTGTTGGCTCTTCATATCCTAAAATCCTCTCAACTTCTTTTATATCTGTTGCGTAATGCTCTCCATTTAATCCAAATATTAAAATTTTCACATCATTACTTGACATTACTTTGAACCCTCCTATAGTATAAATTTATCAATTGTTATTTCTCCAGTTTTATCTATATATGCCTCTACATTTTTAGAAGAAACTTCTAACATAATTTGTTTTTCTCCAAAGCAGAAAATAGTATTGTTATAAGCTATATCAGCTGTAATTCTTCCTTTTTTAGAGACTTTTAAAACAGTACTAACTCCGGCTGCACTTCCCACTGTCTTTAACTTTATTTCAGATCCAGCTGAAAGTGTGCCCCCTCTACAAACAGCTTTTTCACTGGTAAACTCTATATTTTCCAATGCTATTATGTTGCAGGTATACTGTCCTTTACCTGTTATAAAAACACTCCCTGATGCTTCTATGATTGACCCTTGAGCATATGCCAAATGGACATTTGTAGGAATCACCATCAAATCTTCTATTTCGCAAATTTCTTCATCTAACAATTCCTTAAAAATGTCAAATTCACTAATATTATTTATTTTAAGTGGGCCCAAGCCCAATAGTTTATTTATTATAAATGTTGTAACATCACTATGCTGAATCCCTTCAGACATATTATAATTCAAAATATTTCTACATATTTTAGGTAATGATTTGAACTTATTCTCTATTAATATTTTAATTATTTCTCCATCTTTTTTTGAACCTAGTAAGTTATGTTCCTTTACTTGTAGTGTTGAATCAACTAAATCATCAATAATATGAGCCAGACTCTTCAAGCTTTCTAAATACTGCTTTTTCTCAACATTCTCACATCCAGCTGTCACTGTTGAATTCAATATATTTCCGCCTATAAAAATTTCTCCTGAAGACCTAAGTATTGCAGATTCTACATTTTTGCCAACATGAAGCTCATTCCCTGCTTTAACTTCCATTCCTTCTAAAACATTACCAACAACTTCAACATTACCAACAAAATCTATATTTCCGCTTTTTAAATCTACTTGATCTACCTTATATAATTTATTTACTACAAAGGTATTTGCTTTATAAGCAGGCTTACCTTCAGACGTTGCTATAATACTATTATTTTCAAGTTTACAGCCTTCCCCAAGTCTTACCCCTGTCTTTTTAAAAGTCTTTCTTTTAATAGGAGCACCAAAGATATCTTGTCCATCATTTCCTGATTTTCCAGGTACTATTCTACCTATGACGTCTCCAACTTTAACATTTGCAATTTGAAATCTATTTCTATAATCAACTTTTTCTTCTGAGTCTTTGTAATGAATTAATTCTTCTGAATCCTGAAACAAAACTTGAATCTCATCTGGAATGTCATCTACAGCGGGCACTCCTTTTGCAACTAACTTTTTTTCTATATTATGTTCATTACATACAGTTTCTAATTCTTTTTCAATAATTCCATATTTAATTCCATTATTTTTTAGCAACTCTTTTAATTCTTTTACTGTATACTTTGGTGGATATTTATCATCAACATTCTTCTTTTTGATTGTTAAATTTTTTTGATATTCTTGGTCAACTAATTCATATATATGAGCTGGGATTGATTTTATATCAACATATGCCTCCATTTTATCATCTGTAATTGATATATCTATGTTTCTTGTCGGCTCGTTCTCTTCAAATTTATATTCAATTTTATCTCGTGATGTTACAGGAGTTATTCCATCACATTTTTGCCCATTAATAATTAAAATTACACCCGGACAAGTTTTTATAGTAATAATTTCATCTTTATTATTGGATTCTGTTATTATTATTTTCCCATTCTCAATCTTAGCTCCAAATTCCTCTTTAGTTTCTGGTAATTCTTCAATTATTTCCTTTTCTTCAATGCTGCTCTTACTTTCGTCAACTTCTATTATTTCTATCTCTACTTTCTTTCTAAAAAACTTCTTTTCTTCCTTAATTATTCTATATTTTAAAGCTTCTTTCGAAAGATTTAATTCAGAAGATGCTTTTTCAAGACATTCATTTAAGGATGATCCAGAAAACTTCAAGTCCATAAATATCTCCCCCTAAAAATACTCCTTTATCTAAGTATACCACAGCCTATTTTAATTTTATATCCATTATTTATATTAATCTATATTATTTTACATGAAAATACAAATTAACTTAATTTCAATGATTTTTTATATACATTTCTATCTCATTATCATATTCTTTCATCAATTTTCTAATCAAGTTATTATCTACATTAAAATTTATGCTATTTACTGTTTTTATTGGTAATATTTTAGGAGATGTACCCGAAATAAACATTCCATCCAATTTATCTATATCAGAATATTTATATTCTACTTCCTCGACTTCAATCCCAACTTTGTTTGCAATATCTATTATTTCTCCTCTAGTTACTCCCGGCAATACAGCCTTTACAGGCGATGTAAGAAGTTTATTTCCTTTAACCATGAAAATATTTGATCTGCTGCCTTCTGTTATATGCCCATTTGAATCGACTAAAATAGCTTCATATGCATTATTATCCTTTATCTCTTTATTAACCTTTTCTCTAAAGCTATCATTTATTATTTTCGCATTAGGATTTTCTCTTTCTCCAAAATAAAGTATAGTGTTAACACCATTCTTATACATTTCATCAGATGGATATGAATGTTCAATAAAAAATACCCTTAGCTTTTTTTCATTTACTCCAAATGTTATTTTTATATTTCCTTCAGATTTATTTTCACTTTCTATTAGCTTATCAATTTCCTTACTTATTTCTCCATAACTTACTGAAAATTCTTCATTTATTAAATTAAAAGAATTTTTCATTCTTTTTAAATGACTTTCTAGAAAAATTGGCTTTCTATCTATTACCCTTAAAACTTCATAAATTATTTTATCTTCCATGCCTTGCCATCCCTTTCTACTATATATATTGCAATTCACAATGCACATTTCACAATTCACAATCATTGCTAAAATTCCTGCAATATTTTTAGAATCATGATAAAGAATCATTTTTGCAATGTATATATTATATATACTCTGTGATATTAGATTAATATTATTAATTCTATAAGCCTGAACCTTAATTATATACTAATATAAATTCTTTAACTCAGCTTATACTATGTAATCAAATCAATTTCATTTCTTGATAATACCGACATCTTAATTTATATTTTATTTCCATCTTAATATCTCTATATCATGGTTCTTTTTATAGTTTATTAAATATGGCTTACCTACCAGATCCAATAATGGTTTATCTGATAAAGAATCAGAAAACATGTACGATTCCTTAAAGTCCACCTCAATTTTTTCATCTTTAAGTATTTCTTTTAATCTTCTAACCTTTTCTTCTCCCTTGCAGTTATTCCCTACCATTTTTCTTACGAAAGTTCCATTTTCAAATCCAAATTTAGTTCCTATTACTTTATCAACTTCTTTTATATTATAAAATTCATTAACGTAAAATTCAGGAGATGCTGAAATCAGGTATATATCATATCCCTCATTTTTAAGTTTTTTCATCATTTCCAATGCATCATCATATAAAATATTTTTTAGCCTCTCATCATAAAACTCTTTAACAAGTTCAGCTAACTCCTCTTCTCTAATTCCATCTATAAACCTTAAAAATGTCTCTTTTACTTTTCTCTCATCGTATATTCCAATTGCATACATAATTCCACAGTATATAGCTCTTGGTAAAAATCTTAGATTTTTTTTATCTTTCTTAATTACATACTTAAATAATTCCATTAAAGTTTCTTTTTTAGTAATGGTATAATCTATGTCAAATATAGCAAGTTTCTTCAAAACACAAATACCTACCTTTTTAATATTTAATTCTTAACACTCAAGCATGTCATTTAACTTTACTTTAAATCATTAAGTGTTTAGAGCTAAATATTATTGATAATTAATGATCAGCAGCAAAAATCCCTTAGCTTTTTCTTTAAATTTAATTTTCATTATCAATTTTTTGCCACTCATTTATTTTAAGTAATAACACTCTTAATTATTACAAGAAAATAATAAATATATATGTTACAATTCGCAATTCCCAATCACAATTAAAATTCTCACAATATTTTTAGAATTATCTTTGTAGCATATATACAAAAATCAGAAATCAATTCTAACCATAATATTCTTTCTTCACATTTAATATTTATAGATAAACAAATCACCAACTTGATCTATACTCTATAAATAATATTTTTTATAAATTAAAGATAATATCTTGATTAGTGACAAGATATAAGTGATAAGTTAAGGATGGAATCCTCCTGGAAATCTCTAAAAATTTCATTTTATGAAAAGCCTATGGCTTTTCTTCATTAACTTATCACTTGAAAATTATCACTAATGTCAACTTGTTATTTAATCAATCCAAACCATAAACTGCATGCTATAAATCTAATCATTAGATGAACATATTTGCAAAGTTACTAAAGCTTTAAGTTCATATCTTCATCAGAAATCATAAATATATTTGTGTAGAAAACATTTGAAAACGAGCTGTTAAAGGTTCTTAGCTGTAGGTTGTTCCATTTTAGCTTGTCAAACTGAAAGTTGGAGCATGCTAAAGTGGATACAACCTGCTGCTTAGAACCTTCAGCGATATTTTCATAGCTTTTCGGAATCAAAATATTTATGATTTCGGTAAGTTATCACATAAATGTAGTTCTAAAGTTGGATATCTATATACATTATTTAATTTTGCTTAAAAATGTTGAAATTCTATCTATTCCAGTTTCTATTATATCCATAGATGTCGCATATGATAATCTTATATAATCATCTAATCCAAAACCAGCACCTGGTATTACTGCAACCTTCTCTTCTTCTAACAATACTTTTGCAAAATCTACAGAGTTGTTAATAGTTTGATCCTTAAATGTAGTATTCAAGTACGAAGATATATTAACCATTATATAAAATGCACCATTAGGTTTTATAATTGATATTTCATTTAACTTTTCTAATTTATATATCATGAAATTTCTTCTATTCTCAAATTCTTTAATCATATTGTTTAAATCTTCTACTGGACCATTTAATGCCTCTATTGCAGCATATTGAGCTATTGTATTTACATTGGATGTCATGTGACTTTGAATGCTTGTCATAAGCTTAGTTATACTTTCACTTGCAGCTGCATATCCTAGTCTCCACCCAGTCATTGCATATGTCTTAGAAACACCGTTTATTACTACGGTTCTTTCATAGGCATCCTCATTTAATGCTGCTATACTTATGTGCTTTTCTCCATCATATATTAGCTTTTCATAAATTTCATCTGATATAATTAATAAATCATGTTCTTTTGCAAAATTAGCAATTTCCAACAATTCGTCTTCGTGATAAATTGTTCCTGTGGGATTATTAGGGCTGTTCAATAAAAGCGCCTTAGTTTTACTAGTTAAAGCTTTTTCTAAATCAGCAACTGTATATTTATAATTGTTTTCTTTTAATGTTTCAACAAATACTGGAACCCCATCAGCTAATTTCACTAATTCAGGATAACTAACCCAATATGGCACAGGAATTAACACTTCATCTCCTGGATTCAAAGTTGCCATAAATACATTTGCAAGACATTGTTTTGCACCTGTAGAAATTATTATTTGACTTGGCTTATATTCTAAGTTATTATCATTTTTAAACTTGTTACATATAGTAGTTTTTAATTCTAATAACCCTCCTGCTGGAGTATACTTAGTTTTCCCATCATTCATAGCTTTTATTGCTGCTTGAATTATGTTTTCTGGTGTATTAAAGTCTGGTTCCCCTGCTCCAAAACTTACTACATCAACCCCTTGACTTTTTAGTTCATTGGCTTTAGCTGTTATTGCTAATGTAATTGATGGTGTGATATTCCCCGCTTTTTTAGATAATTGCATTGCTTTTTCCCTCCAATTTTGACCTTAAAATGAATTATAAAAAATCTTCTAATTCATTTATATATACTTTTGTCACATAATAAAAATATATCATTAATATATTGAATTGTAAACAATATGGAATATTTAAGGGACATTAAATAAAAGACCTTAGTAATAAATTACTAAAGTCTTTAACTTCTTATTCTTCGCCTACTAACTCATTTTGATAATAAGCTGATACTCTATCAAATTCTTCTTCATCCGGAACAACAAGTTCATCTTCATCTAGTCTAAAAAGATAAACTGAATCTTCTTCTGGATTTTGAGCTAAATAATATGCTTTTCCTTCATATTCAAATTCGTCGATTATAGGGCATGTAACTACATTTCCATTTTCATCTTCTAAATCTATAACGAAGTTTTCTTCATCATTGCATCCGCATCCACATTCATGATCTTCATCATGGTGATGTCCACCGCATCCACAACTTCCTTCTTGACTGTTGCATCCACATTTTTCTAAATCTTTTTCCATGTTTCAACCTCCTTTTGGTTCTTAATTAATTTTACCCTTAAATCATCAAAATTAAAACCCTTAAATAAAAAAATTGTAAAGTAATTTCAATAAATATTTTAATTATATATACTCAAAAATATTCAATTCTTAAAAATTCAATCAAAATTACAATTATTACAAATTAAATATTATATATGTTGCAATTCACGATGCACATTTCACAATTACGGCTGAAATTCTTGCAATATTTTTAGAATTGTGATAAAGAATTATTTTTGCAACATATATATAATATTTTTTCTTTTTATTTACTTTTGAAAAGAACCTTCTATATCAGCTTGTTTATATTTTATTTGCTCCAAATTTATAATCACCAATATTATTCATCAATGCAATTTCACAGTAAACAAAAAAGAAGTCACTTCTTATAGAATAATTTCTACAAAGAAGTGACTCCTCTTTTTGCGCAAATTTAGTTATTTCAATATTTTAATTACTATTGTTGATTAGCTAATTTCTTGTATCCTTCTAATCTGTCCATAGCATCTTTCTTAGTCTTTTCAAATAAAGCTTCTGCTTGTTCTGGGAATGCTTTAGCTAATGAAGAGTATCTAACTTCTCCCATTAAGAATTCCTTGAAGTCTGCAGTTGGTTCTTTTGAATCTAATGAGAATGGATTCTTTCCAGCATCTTTTAATTCTGGGTTGAATCTGTACATTTGCCAGTATCCACTAGCTGTAGCTCTCTTAGCTTCTTCTTGGCTGTTACCCATACCAATTCTTAATCCGTGGTTGATACATGGTGCATAACCGATTATTAATGATGGTCCTTTGTAAGCTTCAGCTTCTGCGATTGCTTTAAGAACTTGGTTCTTATCAGCTCCCATATTAACTTGAGCTACATATACATAACCATAAGTCATAGCCATCATTCCAAGGTCTTTCTTCTTAGTCTTCTTACCAGATGCAGCAAATTTAGCTATTGCAGCAGTTGGAGTAGATTTAGAAGATTGTCCTCCTGTATTTGAGTAAACTTCTGTATCAAATACAAATATATTTACGTCTTCTCCTGAAGCTAATACGTGGTCAACTCCACCGTATCCGATATCGTATGCCCAACCGTCTCCTCCGAAGATCCATTGTGATCTCTTAACGAAGTAGTCTTTTTCAGCTAACATTTCTTTAGCTATTTCAGTACCAGATTTTTCTAAAGCAGCAACTAATTTAGCAGCTCTATCTCTAGTTCCAGCACCTTCATCTATATTATCTAACCAATCTTGTATTTCAGCTTTTGCTGGATCATTTGCAGCTATAGCAGCTTCAGCTTTTTCAGCTAATCTTTCTCTTATAGCTTTAACTCCTAAGAACATACCAAATCCATATTCAGCATTATCTTCGAATAATGAATTAGCCCAAGCTGGACCATGTCCTTCTTTGTTAGTTGTATATGGAGTTGAAGGAGCTGATCCACCCCAAATTGATGAACATCCTGTTGCGTTAGCAATCATCATTCTGTCACCAAATAATTGAGTTATAAGCTTAGCATATGGAGTTTCTCCACAACCTGCACAAGCTCCTGAGAACTCAAGTAATGGTTGTTCAAATTGGCTTCCTTTAACTGTGTTTACGCTCATTGGGTTCTTCTTAACTGAAATATCATGTACTAAGTAATCCCAAGCTGGAATATTTACATGTTGGCTTTCTTGTGGTTGCATAACTAATGCTTTTCCTGGAGCAGGACATACTTGAGCACAGTTTCCACATCCACTACAATCTAATGGAGAAATACCCATAGCATAGAATAATGGTTCTTCAGTCTTTAATGCTTTAGCTGCAACTGCTTTAACTGATTCTGGAGCAGCATTCTTTTCAGCTTCTGTTAATAAGAATGGTCTTATTACAGCATGTGGACATACATATGAACATTGGTTACATTGAATACATTTTTCTTTATCCCATTCAGGAACATTTACTGCAATTCCTCTCTTTTCGAATGCTGCAGTACCTGCTTCAAATGTACCATCTTCCATTCCTGCAAATGCAGATACAGGAAGTTGATCTCCTTCTTGTCTGTTCATTGGGATAACTATATCTTTAACAAATTTAGTTGCATGCTTGATTTCTTCAGCTGCTTCATCTTGTGCAGTCTTCCAAGCTTCTGGAATATTGATTGCAACAATAGATTCAACACCTTTATCGATAGCAGCGTTGTTCATGTTAACAACTTTTTCACCCTTCTTACCATAAGAAGTTACAACTGAATCTTTTAAGTGCTTAATAGCATCTTCAACTGGAATAATGTTAGCTAACTTGAAGAAAGCTGATTGCATTATCATGTTGATTCTTCCGCCAAGACCGATTTCTTGAGCAATTCCTACAGCATTAATAGTATAGAACTTAATGTTGTTGTTTGCTAAGAATCTCTTGTATGATGCAGGTAATTTTTCTTCTAATTCTTCTGGAGTCCAGATAGTGTTTAATAAGAATGTTGAACCTGGTTTTAATCCTTCAAGTACATTGTATTTGTGGATGTATGATTGGTTAGAACATGAAACAAAGTCTGCTTTGTTTATTAAGTATGGTGACTTAATAGCTTTCTTACCAAATCTTAAGTGAGATACTGTAATTCCACCTGATTTCTTTGAATCATAGAAGAAGTATGCTTGAGCATACATATCAGTATTATCTCCGATAATCTTGATTGCGCTCTTGTTAGCTCCAACAGTACCGTCTGATCCTAATCCCCAGAACTTACAAGCTGTAGTTCCTTCTGGAGTAGCATCTATATCTACATGAACTTCTAATGAAGTGTTTGTAACGTCATCTTTGATTCCGATTGTGAATCCGTTCTTTGGTTCAGCTTGTGCTAAGTTTTCATAAACTGCAGCAATGTGACCTGGATTTGGATCCTTTGAACCTAAACCAAATCTTCCACCAACAACAAGTGGTGCATCAGCTTGGCCATAGAATGCATTTCTTACATCTAAGTATAATGGTTCCCCAGTTGATCCTGGTTCTTTAGTTCTATCTAATACAGCAATTTTCTTAACTGTCTTTGGAATAGCTGCTAATAATCTTTCATTTGAGAATGGTCTGAATAATCTTACTTTAACAACACCAACTTTTTCTCCGTTAGCATTTAAGTAATCTATAGTTTCTTCACAAACGTCAGTAGCAGAACCCATAGCTATGATTACTCTATCAGCATCTGGTGCTCCATAGTAATCGAAACAGTGATATTCTCTACCAGTTAATTTAGTAATTTCAGCCATGTAACCTTCAACAGTTTCTGGTAATTCATTGTAGAATTTGTTTACTGCTTCTCTTTCTTGGAAGTATACGTCTGCGTTTTGTGCAGTACCTCTAGTTACAGGATGATTTGGATTTAAAGCTCTAGCTCTGAAAGCAGAAACTGAATCCCAATCTACTAATTTAGCTAATTCATCATATTCAAGAACTTCAATTTTTTGAACTTCGTGAGATGTTCTGAATCCATCGAAGAAATTACAGAATGGAATTCTTGTCTTAATTGCAGTTAAATGAGCAACTGCTGCTAAGTCCATAACTTCTTGTACTGATCCTTCTGCAAGCATTGCAAAACCAGTTTGTCTTGCTGCCATAACGTCTTGGTGATCTCCAAATATGTTTAAAGCAGAAGTAGCTAATGCTCTAGCTGATACATGGAATACTCCTGGTAACATTTCACCAGCAATTTTATACATGTTTGGTATCATTAATAATAAACCTTGTGAAGCAGTGAAAGTTGTTGTTAATGCTCCAGCTTGTAAAGATCCGTGAACTGCACCAGCAGCACCAGCTTCTGATTGCATTTCCATAACTTTAACAGGTTGTCCAAAAATATTTTTTCTTCCTTGTGCTACCCATTCATCTACGTGTTCTGCCATTGGTGATGATGGTGTGATTGGATATATTGCAGAAACTTCTGTAAAAGCATATGCTATATGAGCTGCTGCAGTATTACCATCCATAGTTTTCATTTTTCTCATCGCGTTGACCCCTCTTTCTAATTTTAAACATAAATTAGTAATTTAAATTTATTAATAAGTTAGTCTTAAAGACCACCTAATAAACATATTAATATTTATCTTAAGAGATTTTTAACAATAGAGCACGAAACAATATGACAAACCTTATATTAATTAACTAGTTTTTTTCCTAATTGTTTAATAATGTTTGCCTGCGTTTTAGTTGGTGAATCTTTAATTGTTAAATCTCCAATTACATTAAAACCATAAGATGACATTTCATCTTTCCATAATTTCATAAAAGTATCTTCAATCCACCCGTAAGTTGCAAATAAAATACAATTTTTATTTATGTTTACATCTCTATAGTTTTGTAATTGATCTAAAAATGGTTTCATTTCTTCCTGTTCGATTTTAGTGGCATCTACTGCTGGACTTCCAAAAGCAATAGAATCAGCTTCTAAAACATCTTCCAATGTGGCATCTGCAACGTGCTTCACACTTACTTCCGCTCCTTGCTCCCTAGCACCATCTGCCATAGTGTTCGCAAGTGCTTCTATATTTCCTCCACAACTCCAATAAATGATTGAAACTTTTTTCATTGTAATGCACCTCATCTTCTTGTTAAATAATTAACTTATGTTTTCACTAAAATGAACTTACTCTTTTATTATATCTCACATATTTTTTTTTGCAAGATTTGATTGTATAATTTGTGCTTTATTTAAATAATAATTACAAATTTAATAAATTATTTTTTTATCTTAACACTTCTTAATAATACGTTTATTATTGCTTCAACACCGCTTTTGGCTTGACTCTTTTCCATATTATTAATTAATTCATCTTTTCTTTTTTTTAGCTCAAGAACTTTTTCATATAATACATTATTTTTAATTTCTTCTTCTTGCAGCATTAATGAATACCCTTCTTTTTCAAACGACTTAGCATTTAATATTTGATCCCCTCTACTTGCCTTTTTTGAAAGTGGTATTAATAGTGTTGGTTTTTTTAATGCTAAAAATTCAAATATAGAATTAGCACCTGCTCTTGAAATTATATAATCACAAGCCTTCATAAGGTCAGGCAATTCTTCGGTTACATATTCAAATTGCTTATACCCTTTTTTATTTAAAAAATTATTATCTACATTACCTTTTCCGCAAATATGAATTATATTAAAATCTTTTAAAAGCTTATCTAGATTTTTTCTTATTTCTTCATTTATGAGCTTAGAACCTAGACTCCCCCCCATAATAAAGAGAATCTCCTTATTGTCAGAAAATTCACATATTTTTTTTCCTCTAGTCTTATCTCCGTTAAGTATTTCTTCTCTGATTGGGCTTCCTGTAAGTACTCCTTTATCATCCTTTACAAACTTTAGACTTTCTCTAAATGTGACACATAGTTTATCACAAAATGGTGCCGAAAGTTTATTTGCAAGCCCTGGAGTCATATCTGATTCATGTGCAACCACTGGTATTTTTTTAATAGATGCTGCTATTACAACTGGAACAGCTACAAACCCCCCCTTTGAAAAAATCACATCTGGTTTTTCTTTTGATAATATTTTTAGTGCTTGAGCAATTCCCTTTAAAATTTTGAATGGATCAGTAAAATTTTTCACATCAAAATATCTTCGTAATTTCCCGCACGAAATTCCGAAAAAAGGTATATTGTTTTTAGTTATTATTTCTTTTTCAATGCCGTCAAAACTTCCGATATATTTTATCTCAAAGTCCTTTTGCTTTAATTTAGGAACTAAAGCCAGATTAGGAGTAACGTGACCAGCAGTTCCTCCCCCTGTCATTATTATTTTATACTTAGCCAAAAACTATCATCCTTTCTTATAATCACTCAAAATTTATGATATGTAATTTTAAGTTTATAACATTTTTTTATGCTTAGCTAAAAAACTTTATATCTTTATCTATAGTTTTGTACTACAATTTGTATAGTAGTATTACCATTATATTCATTAATACTTGGATAAAATACTAAATCAAGGTTTACATGATTGTATTCTCCATTATAAAGTTTTTGCAATTCTTCGTTTCCATATTTATTGCTAACTTCTTCCTCAAATTTTTCAATATCCCCAAAATAAATAGCATCCAGAGCTTTATTCATCCTGGTCTTGAGTTTTAATTTTAGCACATTCCTATTCTTCCCAAGTATTGTTGCCCTTAATAAATTAATATTTTTCTCAGCAAACAATGGTTTAGAGTTTGATTTACCAAAAGGCTCTAATCTTTCTAAATCATTTATCACATCATAGTTTATAGTATCAAGCGGCAAAACCGAGTCTATGGTAACTTTTCTCAATAAATCCTCGTCTTTTAAAACTGTATTCTCATTTAATCTTCGCCTAAATTCATCTATATTTTCTTCCTTTAACGAAAAACCTGCTGCCATAGGGTGTCCACCAAATTTTTCAAGCAGGTCCTTACACTTAATAAGCTCTTCAAACATATTGTATTCTTCTATTGATCTTCCTGAACCCTTCACACCATGTTCCGCTTTTGTTATCACCAAAGTTGGAACATTATATTTTTCTTTTATTCTTCCTGCTATTATACCTGCTAAACTTTCATGTATATCAGGTATATAAATAACAAATACCTTATCATTTATCATTCCACTTTTTTCTATAATTTCAACAGCGGCCTCAACACCCTTCATAGTCATATCTTTTCTCTCTTCATTCAGCTTAACTAACTCTTTTGCGAGCCTTACTGCTTCCTCTTCGTCATCTGAGAGCAATAATTCCAATCCTCTTTTAGCCGAATCTAGCCTCCCTGAAGCATTTATACATGGCCCTATAATAAATCCAAGATGATATACCGATAAAGTTTTTTCTGTTAATTCGCATTCTCTTATTAATTCTTGTAAGCCTAAGTTAGTTGTGCTGTTAATAAGCTCTAATCCCTTTTTAACAAATATCCTATTCTCATCTACCAAATCTACAACATCGCAAACTGTGGCTATTGCTAAAAATTCTATGAATTTATAGCATTCTTTTTTATCTATATTAAAAGCATCATAAAGAACCTCTACTAGCTTAAATGCTACGCCCGCTCCACACAATTGTTTAAATTTATAATTACATTCACTTTGCTTTGGATTTACTACTGCATCAGCGCTTAAGCTTATGAATTCTCTGACGTTATTTTCTTTCTCAACAAATGGTATATCATGATGATCTGTAACTATTACAGTAATTCCTAATTCTTTTGCGTATTTTATTTGGTCTATAGCGGATATACCATTATCGCAAGTTAGTATGGTATCAACCCCATCTTCTTTTGCCTGCCTTATAATATTCATATTAATTCCATATCCATCTTTTATTCTATCTGGAATTTCATAATCTACATTTGCATTGCACCTTTTTAAAGCTGAGTATAAAATATAAATACTTATTACACCATCAACATCGTAATCTCCAACAATTCGTATCTTATTCTGAGATTTTATTTTCTCATGCAGTATATCAACTGATTTTTCTAAATCTTTCATCTCTCTAGCCTCATGAAATTTATCAAAATCAGGATTAATATAACTCCTTATCATTTCATCGCTTACAATATTTCTGTTTACTATAAGCCTGCTAACTAATTCTGAAAGCGCATATTTTTTAGATATGTATTTATAGTCAGCTTTTATATTTTTTATAAACCATCTTTCTGCCATTTCTTCTCCCCTCACAGCATGCCGCAACAATACCCCTAAGACCTTTGATCCTAGAGGTTATATACTTTAGATTTCCATATTTTTCATTTCTCTTATACTGAAATAAAGTGAAAACTTTCCCAGTAAATTTGATAACTTTTACCCTATAAACATCTTATATAGCATACCAGATGAAATACTTTCTACTTTATTCTCATACCCAAGAATATCTAATAACTTATATGCAAATGCCATCGCTGTTGCTGGGCCTCTGCTAGTTACTATATTCTTATCAACTACTACAGCATCTTCTAAATATTCACAATTTGGTAATTCATCTTCATATCCTGGATAAGAAGTTATATTTCTTCCCTCTGTGATTCCCGCTCTTGCAAGAACTATTGGTCCTGCACAAATTGCTCCAATTAATTTTCCTTCTTTGTTTTGCTTTTTAACAAATTTTATTACTCTCTCATCATCTCTTAAGTTAGTAGCTCCTGGAATTCCTCCTGGTATTACCACTAAATCATATTCCATATTTTCATCAAAAAGCTTATCTGCCTGAACTACCACACCATGACTTGACTTAACTTGCTTTTCTGCAATTGATACTAAATCACAAGTTACATCTGCCCTTCTTATTATATCAGATACAGTTAAAGCCTCTATTTCCTCAAAACCTTCTGCTAATAAAACGCATACTTTCTTCATATCAATTCCTCCTTAAATCTAAACAATGAGGATATCCTAAACTATTTTTTAGAACACCCTCATTCTGCTTCTCTTCAATTTATACCTACATTATACCCCATTTATTGTTTAACTACCACAAATTAATTGTTAGAATTGGAACTTTCCACTCTATAATCTTCTTTACTTTCTTGTAACCAACTACCATAAATGATTCACACATAATAATATATTATGTGTGAGTCACTCACTTTGCTAAAAAGTAAGAATCAAAATTTTTTATTTTATATACAACATAACTAGTTGTGTTTAATAAGTTCCACATTGTTCTTCGCACTCTTTTTAGCAGTGCGCACTTTTTTTTATTGGCAATATGTTCTTTTTTGTACTTTTCACTTTTTATAATTATAAGTTCTTGGTTATGCTTAATAAGTTCCGCATTGTGCTTCGCACTCTTCTTAGCAGTGCGCACTTTTTTATATGTGCTATGTTCTTAATTGTGCTTCGCACCTTTTTTATAGTTATAAGTTCTTGGTTGTGCTTCGCACCTCTTTTATATGTGTACATCTTTTATTTCATCATCAAGTGAGACCATCATTATACTTGTTCCTCTTCCAGCTCTGTTTTGAAGTTTAATATCACTTATATCCATTACTGATTTTTCCTTACCCTTAGAAACAAGTGTAATTTTTGTATTATCGGAAGATAAAATCACGCTATTGTCATCACTTTTCCTGTAATTGCTATGATACTTTCCAAAAATAACTTGATCTTCATCCCTTAAACTTATTCCTGTTACTCCCGAAGCTATTTTACCCATTATATTTACATTTTCAACCGGGAATCTTATTGCCATTCCTTTTTTAGTTATCATGATTAAATGTCCAAGCTTTATTTGATTCATTTCTACAGATACAACTTCATCATCTTCAAACTTAAACTTATAGCATGCTTGCTTTAGGAAGTCACCTTCAAATTCTTTTAACAATGTTTTCTTAACCATTCCTTTTTTCGTAAACGTGTATACTCCTAAATCTTCATCATAAGAATCAATGGAAATCAAACTTATTATCTTTTCTCCCTTTTCCATTTTACCTATAAATGCTTCTACATTTATTTCTTTATTTAAAACATTTCTCATTAAAAATACTGGTATTTTATATACATATCCCCTGTTACTAAAGATAAGCAATTCCTTTAAAGAATTTGTTTTAACTTTTAACGAATCCTCTTTTATCCTATCATAGGATTTAAACTTATTCTTATCCGTAACTCCAACACTTAATTCAAAATATTCAATTTCATTAGTGTCTTCTACTTGACTAATTTCATCCTCTTCTGAGAAATTAAATAGCTGAGTAGGTAAAATATTTCTAGCAGTTTCCTCTAGATTTTTTATTTCAAGAGTAAATTCCAACCCTAGTTTACTCTTAACTTTTAAGAACTTCTCTTCTTCTTCCAATTCTCTCATTGATACATCAATTAGCTCATCGCCATCTCTAAGTTTTAACGCTTGAAGTTTACCATATGCAGTTTGGAATTTATCTAAAGAACTTAACTTAATTCCTCCATGTTTTGTTATAAATCTAAATGCTTTACTAGGATTGAAATTATCTATGGATATAGCTGCAATTATCTTCTCATTATCAAGATTTAATGATTTAATAATATCATCTAATCTATCCCCTTTTTCTTTCCATTTCATTTCAGGAATATTAATACCCTTCGTTTGGTACATAAAACCTTTATCCGTAAATACAAGAAGTGTATCTTTAGTATTAGAATTTATTAAATATTTTAAAGAATCTCCTTCTCTATACTCAATATCTTCTGGATTAGAACTAGATCTATTGTAGTTTTTTAATGGTATTCTTTTTACGAATCCATCTTTAGATATTGTTATCATAACTTCTTCTACAATAATTAATTCTTCAACATCAATTTTACTTTCATTATCATCATGTATAATTTCAGTTCTTCTATCATTTCCGTACTTATCACTTATTTCTTTTAATTCACTTTTAACAACTTTCAAAAGCTCTTTTTCACTAGATAAAATCTTCTCAAGTTTTTTTATAAGTTTCTCAAGTTGCGCATATTCTTTTTCAAATATTTCTATTTCAAGACCTGTTAACCTATATAACATAAGTTCTAATATAGCTTGTGCTTGAGCTTCAGAAAACCCAAATTTGCTTATCAAGTTTTCCGATGCATCCTTTTTAGACTTTGAACTTCTAATGGTTGCTATAACTTCATCTAAAACACTTATAGCTTTAATAAAACCTTCAACAATATGATGTCTCTTTTTTGCGACATCAAGTTCTTTTTGTGTTCTTCTAGTTATTATTTCTTTCTGGTGCTCTACATAATATCTTATTATAGCCTTTAAACTCATAGTTTCTGGCTTTCCATTTGCAAGGGCTACCATGTTAAAACTTATGTTACATTGTAAATCAGTTTTTTTGAACAGATACTTTAGCACTTTATCTGCAACATCTTCATCTGCATTTTTCTTTAATTCAATTACAGCTCTTATTCCACTTCTATCAGACTCATCTCTAATATCTGTTATAGATTCTAATGCTTTTGCATGTCTCTTATCTCCAGTCATTTCAGATATTGTTTGGAGAATCCTAGACTTATTTCTTCTGTATGGGAATTCAGTTATAATTAGTCCCATTCTTCCATTCTCTAATTTTTCAATTGAAGTCTTTGCTCTATAAGCTACTTTTCCTTCACCAGTTTCATATGCTGATAAAATGGATTTTTCCCCTATTAAGATTCCTCCAGTAGGTAAATCTGGTCCTTTTATATATTTCATAAGTTCAGAAGTAGTTATTTCATTATTATCAATATATGCTAGTACTCCTTCTGTTACCTCTCCCAAATTATGTGGAGGTATATTAGTTGCAAGCCCTACAGCTATACCAAACGCTCCATTTACTAATAAATTAGGATATCTACTTGGTAATACTTTAGGTTCCATTTCACTATCAGAATAGTTTGGAACCATTTCTACCGTGTCCTTTTCAATATCTCTTAGCATTTCCATTGCAATAGGAGATAATCTAGCCTCTGTATACCTCATAGCTGCAGCCCCATCACCATCGATAGATCCCCAGTTCCCGTGACCTTCAATTAACGGTGCCCTAGTTGAGAAATCTTGAGCTAGTATTACCATAGATTCGTATACCGACGAATCACCATGAGGGTGATACTTACCTAAGATATCTCCAACTATTCTTGCAGATTTATAATAAGGTCTATCTGGAAAGGCCTTAAGCATATATGAACCATATAAAATTCTTCTATGCACAGGCTTAAGACCATCTCTAACATCAGGAAGCGCTCTATCTTTAGCAACTTCTATAGCATATGGTAAATAATTCTCTGGCATTGCTTCTTCTAAAGGAATACCAATTATATTATTATCTTTAGGTATAATATTTTCATTCTTTTTTGCCATACTCTTCTCCTTTTTTGATGCATAATGCACAGTTCACAATCCACAATTAATAGTTAAATTTCTAAATTTTAATTTCAAGTTCCGCAGGAACATGTTCATTAATTGTGCATTGTACCTTATAAACTGTGAATTGATTAAAATTCTCCGTATTTATACATATAGTTCTTTCTAGGTTCAACAATATCTCCCATAAGTAACGAAACCATCTTTTCTGCTTTTGCCGCATCTTCTATAGTTACTTGAAGCAGAGTTCTACTTTCTGGATTTAGTGTTGTATCCCATAATTGATCGGGATTCATTTCTCCTAGTCCTTTATATCTTTGAATCAGTGCACCTTTTCCAACCTGTTTCTTTGTATTTTCAAGTTCGTCATCACTATACGCATATTTAATTATAGTTTTTCCTTTAGTTTCCCTATACACTTTGTACAATGGGGGCTGCGCTAAATATAAATGTCCATTAGCAATAAGCGGTCTCATATATCTATAAATATAAGTCATCCATAATGTCCTAATATGATATCCATCCACATCAGCATCACTCATTATTATTATTTTGTCATATTTTAAATCTTCTTCTCTATAGTTATCCAAAGTACCTGTTCCAACAGCAGTGTTAAATATTTTTAATTCTTCAGAAGCCAATACATTTTCAAGTTTTTGTTTTTCAGTATTCATTATCTTACCTTTTGAAGGCATGATAGTTTGAAACCTTCTATCTCTGGCTTGCTTTGCAGATCCTCCTGCCGAATCTCCTTCCACAACTATAAATTCATTCACAGTTTTATCTTTCAATGTACACACAGCAACTTTTCCTGCAAGCGGTGCTGTACCTTTTCCTATTTTCTTTTTTTCTGCTTCATTTATTTTCTTAATCTTGTCTCTTCTTTTAGCTGCTTCTAATGCGTTATTAATTATACTTGTTGCTAAAGTTTTATTATCTTCTATCCATTCAGAAAATTTAGTATACACTAAATCATTCATCATAGTATATGCTTCATTATTTCCAAGTTTAGTCTTAGTTTGACCTTCAAAGATAGGATTTGTGATTTTAATTCTTACAATAGCAGTCATACCTTCTCTTAAATCATCGCCTTCAAATTCCTTATCCTTTTCCTTAACCAATCCTAACTTTTTAGACCATTCTTTAAAAGATCTTGTCATTCCAGTCTTAAATCCAGTTTCATGAGTCCCAGCTTCTGTTGTTGGAATGTTATTTACATAACTTGCAATATATTCAGTAGTTGAATCTGTAAATTGAATACATACTTCACCATATAATTGAAGTTCCCCAACAGTTCTTTCACCGTCAAAAATTATAGGCTCTTCATGAATTGGTGTTTTACTTTCATTTAGATAATTTATAAAATCTAAAAGACCATTTTCTGAGTAATATTCTTTAGTGATTTCTTGTCCTTTTCTTTTATCTATTAATTCTAATCTTATCCCTTTATTTTGGAATGCCAGTTCCTGTAATCGGCTATCTATTATATCAAATTTAAAATCAGTAGTTGAGAAGATTTCTTTATCCGGCTTAAATGTGATCTTTGTTCCAACCTTATCTGTTTTTCCAATCACCTTCAAGCTGCCAACAGCTGTTCCTGGCATTTCTCTTTTTAATTCTTTATCAAAAGCATATTCAAATCTTTGTCTGTATATATTCCCGTTTTGGTAAACTTCAACCTCTAACCATTCTGATAAAGCATTTACTACTGCTGCTCCAACTCCATGAAGCCCTCCAGAAGTTTTATAATTTTTATTATCAAACTTTCCTCCTGTATGAAGTTCAGTAAATACCATTTCAACTCCAGATTTCTTTTTGATTGGATGAATTCCTGTAGGAATACCTCTTCCGTTATCCAATACGGTTACACTTTTATCTTCATTTAACGTTATCGTTACTTTGTTACCATATCCGTTAGCTATTTCATCTATGGAGTTATCTATTATTTCCCATATACAGTGATGCAACCCCTTACTACCTGTAGATCCTATATACATACCTGGTCTTATTCTTACAGGTTCTAGCTTTTCAAGTGATGTTAAATCTGTTACATCATAAGCATTAGTATTTTTTAATTCCATAAAACTCCTCCATCTGAACACCAGTTCTTATTTTTTCGTAATTATTTCGCTCTATAAAATATACTGCCTTTCTGCTTTAATGTCAAAAAAAACTTAAGCAGACATCTCTAATCTATGATTTTATGATGGTCGCTTACTCTGTGAGCACTCAGCAAACGAACATGAGTCGAGTCTCCTTATAAAAAATGCTCTGACATTTCTTATTTTTTTAATCTTCTAAGATCTCTGTTCCTTGCATTGCATGAGACAAACAATATTTCATTATTATATCTCATTAATATTTATATTAAAATATATATTTCTAACAATACTTACTACTTATATATATTTATTTGACATTTTCATAAAACATATACCTTATCATAATAAAAATAGGATGTCAAAAAGGTCTTTTTAACCATTTTACGACATCCTGATTTCTAATTTATACTTTTGTTTAGAGTATTACACATCACATATTTCTATCTTTCTAACATGCTTAGTATGACTCCACTCTTTATTATTCTTATTTAATATACCTTGAATTGTAATTGGTATCCATGTTAATGTATATAACGCATATAACCAGAATCTAAAGAATAAAATTAATTCTTTCTTTCCTAGTAATATTCCTGTTAATATCAAGAATGCTAAGTTATAAGCTAAGCCACTCACCCAAGCAATAATCCAATTATCCATATTAGCTGTTAAATAAGGAACTACGAAAACATTACTAGAATATAATACCATCATAACTAAGAATGGTTTTGTAATTTTTTTATCAATTGTTAATATTAGCGGAGTAATCAAAAATTGAATAACCGCAAATGTCTTAAATCCAACATCACTAAACAAATAATTTATAATAAATATATTTACGCCTGTAGTATTTGCCTGTATTAAAGTTAAAACTGCTGAAATACCAAGTAACAACGTTACAAAAGGCTGCAATACGTATAGTGCGCAGTCAAACATATAAAACTTTCTTTCCATTATTGACTTCTTAACAAGCTTAAAGAAATATCTTGAAGCAACATCTGTAAAACCTTGCATCCATCTCTTTCTTTGAGTCCATGATTGTTTAAGCTTTAATGGTTTTTCATCATATATAATCGCATCATGAGCCCAACCAACTTTTTCTCCATTTAGTACAAGCTTACATGAGAATTCTAAATCCTCTGTTAAACAAGTGGCACCCCAGCCTAATTTCTTCAATGTCTTAGTTTCAATGGCAAATCCTGTTCCACCAATTTGATTAGAAAATCCTATATTAGCTCTAGCTAACTGGAACATTCTATTTTGAGTCCAAAAAGCTATTGAATAAGCCGCAGCAATCCATGAATCATCTGGATTCTTACTGTCTATATATCCTTGAACAACTTTGTAACCTTCCTGCATCTTTGAATTAATCTCTTTTAAGAAATCTTTATGTACAAGATTATCTGCATCGAAGATAGCAATAGCATCATATTGTTTTTCCATTGCAAATAACTTTGCAAACATCCACTCTAACGCATAACCTTTTCCTCTTTTATCTTTTGCAAATCTTTCACAAACATTTACCCCGTACCCTTTAGATATCTTAGCTGTATCATCTGTACAATTATCTGCAATAACGAAAACGTCATACATTTCCTTAGGATAATCTAGTTTTAGCATACTCTCTATGAGACTACCAATAACCACTTCTTCATTATGTGCTGCTATTAACAATGCAAATTTATTTTTAGGTTCATAGTTCTTATTCTCTTTCTTTCTGAAAAGCCCTATAAGTCCTAAAGCTAAATAGTAACATGTTATTGCAAAAACAAAAATTTGAAAAAATGCTGTTATGGTAAAAATGTATTTTCCCATTACATTCACTCCTAATATTTAATGAGATTTATTCCCATTTATTATTTTATATCTATCATCATACTATACCTATTTAATAATATTTCAATAAAAATAAAAAATCAACCCTATTTTCTTAAGATAAAATTAATATTGCCTTAATAAAATCCTTTACATTTCATTTTTTCTAGCCCAATTCATGATATTTCCCAAGCAATAAAAATATATAAATTTATCTAATTTTTCAACTGTTTATTTAATATTTTGTAAGAGACATATCCAATCAATGCTCCTCCAATAAGTCCACCTATGTGTGCATAATTATCAATATTTTTCACACTTAATCCTATAAATAAATTTATAAGTATTATCTGTAGTAAGCTAGATATATATTTTTTCTGCAATCTATGTCTTTCCATAATTGCAAAAGCTAACAAAGCTCCCAAAAGACCAAATATGCCACCTGATGCTCCTACTGATATAGTATATGGACTTGCTAGATAACTTAATATTGATGCTGTTATACAAGAAGTGATGTAAATAACTAGATACTTTTTAGCCCCATAAATCTGCTGAATTTGCGGACCTACTATATATAAAGAATACATATTAAATGCTATATGTATAATGCTAGAATGTAAAAAAGCACAAGTTAATAACCGCCATACTTCTCCATTATTTATAAGTGCATTATATTTAGCTCCAAAGGTCACTAGTACTGAATTATTTATTGCATTTATCATTTCCTCTGATAACAACTGAGATGAACCTAATGAATGTTTAATATTATAAATATCAATTTGCATTATTATAAATATTATTACATTTATCAATATTAAAATCATAGTTGGAATTTTATATCTAAAAAATTCTCTCTTATTATCAATATTTTTCACTTTACTTTTATTTATATACAGTTCAAGTATTTCTTTTAAGGGGAGACATGATTCATCACACTTAATAACTGTATAATTTTCTTTATCCACGATAAGTTTATTTACCATAACTGTATTATTTATATTTGTATATTCCCCTTTAGATAAAACTATCATATTTAGAGAAAAGTCTTTCCCTAAGGTTTTTATATATTCAAAAGCTTCTAAAAAGTCTATATTTTCATTTTCATCCTCGCTTATCAAAACGCAGTATATTCCATTTGATAATTCTTTAATTGCAAGAAATATTTCTCTTTTATGAAAATCACTATAATATTGTTTCATATAGAAATTCTCTGCATTCACTAAAATTTTATAAAATTCTTCTTTAAAGTTATTCATAATACCTTACCTATTCTTATATAAAAATTCATAACTTATTATTTTATAATGTAAATTCACAATTATAGACAATTTTATTTTATGTCTCAATTGTGAATTTCACATTATATATTAGGCATAATCAAAAAATAACAAGTCTATCTGCTAAGAAAAGTTCCTTGTTGCAGCATAGCTGCTCTTTTCATAAGTTTCTATTTTCCATTATGCTTCATCAACAGATTGCACTAATAGGATCGCTATGAGTCCAATCTGCTTCTTCTCCTAATGAAAAATAATCATGGCATTTTGGACTCGTTATTTTCTTTCATATGCCTTATTGAAATACATCTTGGATTTCTGAATTACCTTGCAAACCCTAGTTATCTATCATATCTAAAAGCTCATTAAATCTCTTTATTGTAGCTTCTATTGGTGCATCTGTTGTCATATCTACACCTGCATTTCTTAAAATATTTATTGGATAATCACTTCCACCAGATTTTAAGAAACCTTTATATTTTTCTACTGCATTTTCTTTACCATCTAAGATAGCCTTAGAAAAAGCTGATGCTGCTGCGTAACCTGTAGCGTATTGATAAACATAAAAGTCTGAATAAAAATGAGGAATTCTTGACCATTCGACATCTACTTCTTTATCTATAACAATTTCATTTCCAAAGTACTTAACATTTAGATCATGCCAAGCCTTATTGTAATCTTCTGCTGTTAATGGTATTCCTTTTTCTAGAGTCTCATGTGTATATAACTCAAATTCTGCAAACATCAGTTGTCTAAATACAGTTGTTCTTATTTGTTCCAATTCTTGATTTATTAAATATAATTTTTTCTTTTCATCCTTTTCATTTTCAATTAGATAGTGAATAAGTAAGGATTCATTTGTTGTGGATGCAACTTCTGCGCAGAATAATGTGTAATTTGCATAGTAATATGGCTGCTCTTTTCTTGAATAATATGAATGAATTGAATGCCCCATTTCATGTGCTAAAGTTGAAACATCTCCTAGCTCATTATTATAATTTAATAAAACATAAGGCATAGTATCATATCCACCCCAAGAATATGCTCCTCCTCTTTTTCCTTTGTTTTCATATATATCTATCCAACCATCATTAACTCCACTTTTAAAGATATCTAAATACTCTGTTCCTAAAGGATTTAATGCTTTCAATACTATATTTACTCCATCATTAAACTCAATTCTTTCTTTTGGAATTTCAATGACTGGAACATATAAATCATACATATGAATTTCATCTAATCCTAATAGTTTCTTCTTAATTTTTACATACCTATGAAGTGAATCTAAATTATTATTTATTACTTTAATTGCATTTTTGTAAACTTCTAAAGGAATATTATTAGGTTTCAATGATGCTTCCAATGCATTATTATATTTTCTAACTCTGCTGCTAAAATTGAAAGTTTTTATTGATGCACTTAGAGACGTTGCTAGAGTATTTTTCAACTTATCATATTCCCCAAATAATCTTTCAAATGCTGCTTTTCTTACCTCTCTATTTTTACCTCTTATGAATGAAGAATAGTTTCCTTCTGTTAATTCAACTTCATTACCATCTTCATCTTCTATTTTTCCAAATGTCATATCTGCATTAGTTAATATATTGTGTATTGCTGAGGGGGCATCCAAACAATCTGATGCCGCTGCTAACAATTCTTCCATCTCTTTAGATAATATGTGTGGCTTTTCTTTTAATATATCTTCGATTAAGAATTCAAATTGTTTTAATTCATCTAATCTGTTTATTTCGCTTTTAATAAAGCTATCATCTAAACTTAAAATTTCCGGTACAAAGAATGCTGTGTAACTTGCAAGCTCTGCCATATATATATCGACTTTACTCATTAAACTTTGATAAGTGGTATTTGAAGTATCTTCATCACACTTTAAATGAGCGTAAATAAATAAGTTTTCTGCCTTCCTAGATACTTTTTCATTGAATTTCAAATAATCTAGTATTGCTTCTCCATTCACAAGTTTTCCTGAAAAATCTTTTAATTTAACTGCTTCATTTTTTACATCTTCAAAGTCCTTTTCCCAATCCTCTATGCTTTTATAAATCTTATCAACCTTCCATTTAAACTTATCTTCAATTTCTTCTCTTTTCTTTAAATCACTCATATAAATACACCTTTCTTTACAAAAATTTTAGTAAAATTCTAAACCTTATTTATCTCAAGAATATTACCATATATATTCTTAAGAATATGCTTATGAAATGTACACAAATGACTATAAAATATCTTTTATCTACTCAGTATATTCAGATTCTTTTCCCTTAATAGCTTCAAATACTGCATTCATCTCATTATCTATTATAGATACCACTTCTTGTATCTTCCCTTTCATTACATCATAGTCATCTACATAATTAAATTTTATTATATATGTAGGATTGTATTCTTCTAAATCCTCTTCAATTTCATATCCTTTTTCAGTAAATGCTTCGTTATTAAATAAATCATATATTGCTGAGTATTCCCATTCTTCAACATTTTTATTTGTATCGAAATACATATATACAATATCGTCCAACACATAAAGTTTTTTTACAAACAATGCTCCTTCATTTACTTCAAAACTTCCTAGTTCTTTCTTTATAAATCCTGTTTCTTTATCTTTTTCTATTAATACTAAACTTGAAAAATCCATAGTTCCACCATCCTGTTATTTTTTTGATTATGCCTTAATAAATAAAAACATATATAAGTTTTAGAAAATCTCCTATATTGTTATTTTTAGTCATAGTTCAATAAAGTATAGACTTAATTTAAAACATATATAGTTAATTTCTCATATAAAATTATATCAAAAAAGACATTTTATAACCATAAAAATAAAACCTGGTAAACTTTTTTCCAAATATAAGACTATATTCAGAATTCACTCAGATAATAATATTTTTTCCTTAACTTTGTCATACGCTTTTGTTTTTATTATATGGAATTATATGGTAATATTTTCTTATGTTCACTCATATACTGTGAATTTAATCTTATTTATTAATTTCTTCAAACTATACTTTAGGTGCATCAAAAATAAAGGAGGTATACAGTATGCTAAATAGCGCACAGATTCAAGAAGAGTACTTTGTTTATAAAAAAAGAAGACGACGAAGACTCCAGAAAAATATTACTCTAAAAAATAAAAGAAGACTCATGTTATCTTTAACTATTTCTTTCGGAATAATAATTATAGCTTCATTCTTTATGACTCGTGATATTTATATATCAAACAATTCCAAGGACCTTGGGTTTTCTGTAGAACATAACTTTACTTCTGGCTTCTCATCAGAAAACAAACTCCTTAGAGTTCAAAAAATGTCACTGCTATATAATGATGGTGAAACTGCTGTTGTTGAAGCATCTGGACTTTCTAAGGCTGCTCCCCATAAGACCATTTCAATTAAAGGAAGCTTTAAAAAGGATAATAAGAAAAGCTGGTGCTTAGAAAAAATATTTGACGAATAAATAAGTTCATACTTATGCAATAAACTCGCCGAAAGAAGGGTTAATCTTTTGTTTCGGTATGCTAGAGAATAGGACTGTGGATTTCTAACATTAGAAGTTGCACCCATTTCTGCATGCTCCTGTGGCAAGCACAGGACAAGCAAAAAATGGAACAAATTCCAATGAAGAAATCCTCCAGCCTTATTCTCAATGCAACACTGCACAAAAGATTAACCCTTTTTCTAGTATCTAGAATTTCATATCATAAGTCTGATTCTTTTTTTGTATATAGATATCCAAATTTAAAACTACATTTATGTGATAACTTACCGAAATCATAAATATTTTGATTCCGAAAAGCTATGAAAATATCGCTGAAGGTTCTAAGCAGCAGGTTGTAGCCACCTTAGCACGCTCCAACTTTCAGTTTGACAAGCTAAAATGGAACAACCTACAGCTAAGAACCTTTAACAGCTCATTTTCAAATGTTTTCTTCACAAATATATTTATGATTTCTAGTGAAGATATGAACTTAAAGTTTTAGCAAATTTGTAAATACATTCATCTAATAAGTTGAATTCTTAAATTGGATATTTATATAGATAACACAATCATAAACTATACTTAAACTATGAAATATTTTCCAATCAGAAATGAGCAATATACTTTTGTGGAATGTTTCATTGGTAATTTTGATGGATGTGATTCTTTGGCTATAAGTTGCTCCAAATGTGCTAGTTCAAAGCTTGTTCTTTGAGGTTAGCACTTTGGATGCAACTTTATAGCCTTAGAATCACCCATCAGAATTACCTAGAAACAGGAACAAAAATATGTTATTCATTTCGGCGAGGTATATGCTTAAGTTCAGGTCTTAGTTGGGTTATCTATAATAGAACTATCCAGCGAGAATTCTCATTACAGAAAACTATAGATTTTATCTAGTTTCTAAGAACGCAGTCAACTTATTAACAGTTGACATATCTTCTCTTTCTAAATCTGTAGGTTGTAATTTAATTCCTAGCTTTTCTTCTATTTGAATTAAAACTTCAATTATTGCTAGTGAATCTAATAACCCAGCTTCAAAAAGATCTAAATCAAAATCTTCTGCTATTTCATCATTTCCTGTAACTTCAGTAAATATTTCTAAAACTTTGTCTTTCATAATAATATACTCCTTCTTATAGTACTAATTTTTTTAATTTCTTAGCTTGATTATTTCTATTTAAATAAATATCCTGAAAATATCAGCATACCAAAACATACTATGTGAAATGTTATTAAAACCTGAGCATAATTAAACCATTTCTCTTTTTTATGTTTCTTATAAAAACTTGATTTCCTCTGATAAATATCAGTTAAAACTAATGCAATTCCTTGATATAATCCATAAATTATATAGTATGCAGTTAGCCCATGCCATAATCCCATTATAAACATAGTGATAATTTGAGCCACGTGTGAAGCGATAAACCTATTTTTAAACCTCTTTTTTCTCATAGAATTTAACACAAATCTTGAGAAAATGTAATCTCCAAACCATCGTGATAAAGATATATGCCATCGTGTCCAAAATTCTTTCATATCCTTGCTCAAGAAAGGTTTATTAAAGTTATCTGGCGTTTTAATTCCAAAGATATAACTTGATCCAACCGCAAATAAGCTGTATCCTGCAAAATCAAAGAATAAATACATCGTGTAAGCATACATATAATTTACACTACTTAATATTGTAATACCTGAGGGTATTTTTAACAACCAATATGTATCAATTAAATATGCTAGTATAAATTTATAAGCAATTGCAATAAATATCTTTTTCAGACCTGGAATTAAATATTCTTCTAAATATATATTCTTTTCTACTTTTCTATTTAAATCATCCTCAAATCTTTTCCATCTGTCTATAGGTCCAGAACTTAGGGTCGGAAAAAATGTTATAAAATGAATAAATGTCATAAAATTTATTTGAGTTATTCTACCATCATAAATTTCTATTACTACCTGTATTGCCTTAAAGTTTAGATATGATAAACCAATAAACCCAATGTATGAAGCATAATGTGTAACCCCTGCTACTTTAGTTAATATAAGCGGAATTATTGATGCAAATAAGAATAACCAATATAAATATTTGTTATCTGTTTTTTTTCTAACAAACAAATATAAGTATATAACAAAAATTTCGCCAACTAAAAACATTGAAAATAAAGCTAATCCTAAACTTTTTCCCATGATCAAATATATCATTACAGCCGAAACAATTATTCCATAATATTTTGATTTAATCCCATTTAGCCCTAAAACTATGGCAGGAATAAATGTTAGTAGCAAGATATATAAGTAAAAGTAATCTCCGTATTGTGTCAACTTCATTATACTTCCTCCAATAGTTTTTTCCTATCAATCTTTCCATTTACATTAGTCGGAAATTGCTTAACAATTTTTATATTTCTAGGTACCATGTATGAAGGAATCAAATTTGCCAACTCTTTCTTTATCATTATTCCATTTTTTAATCCACTTAAGCCATTATCTTCTTTTAACTCAATAAACGCAGTTAAATATGCAATTTTTCCATCTTTCTCTATTGGAACAACAGCTGCATTTTTTATATTACTAACTTTAACTAAGTTATTTTCTATATCTTCTATTTCTATTCTAAAACCATTAAGCTTTATTTGGAAATCCTTTCTTCCACAATAATATAAATTTCCATTTACATAATAGCCCAAATCTCCTGTTCTATACGCTCTACATTTAGATCCGTTATAATCATCATAGAAAAATGCTTTTGCAGTAACTTGTTCATTATTAAAGTATCCTTTGCTTACACTAGGACCTACAATTACTATTTCTCCTTTTTCTCCATCACCTAACACGTTGCCTTCATCATCAACAATCTTTACAACTGATGTTTTCATTGGATATCCAATAGGTAAGCTTCCTTCTTCTAACAATAAGTCTTTGCTCATATCATTAGCTGAAACTGCTACAGTTGCCTCTGTTGGACCATATCCATTTACCACCCTTGTTCCTGGGAATCTATTTATAAGTTCCTCGCATAATGGTTTTGGTAATACCTCCCCTACAAAGATCATTGCTTTTAAATTCTGAAGCATTGTAGAATTAAAATCTTTTTCTGCAACGCACATTCCTGCAAATGAAGGAGTTGATACCCATATATTAATATCAGATTTTCTCATATCATCAAACATATTCTTTAAGTTTGAAAGTGTTTCTTTTGAAAAACCATGTAATGTTTTCCCATAACATAATCCTGGATAAATTGATGTTACAGATAAATCAAAAGAGTATGCAGCCTGATTCATGAATACTTCTTCTTTTTCATCTAAATTTAAATATTCTGCAATCCACTCAACAAAATTATCTAAATTGTTACTGCTTATTTGGACACCTTTTGGCTTCCCAGTGCTTCCAGAAGTGAATAATATGTATGCATTTTCATCTTCTTTTACCCAATTTTCTTTTTCTACTTTAACATCTTTATATTCTTTTACTATTTCTTCAATATCTTTATCTTTTAAGATTCTTATACTTTCAAAATTGCTTTCTTTGCTAAAATCAATAAGAACCTTTGGATGAACCTCACTTATAATTGCCTCCACTCTCTCTTTTGGATAGCTAATATCTATTGGTATATAAGCTCTTCCTGACTTTAAAGCAGCCATCATAACTGCCATCATTAAATTTTCCTTATTCCCATATATAATAATAGGCGTTCTATCGTCTTTAAATTCCCTTAATAAAAAAGCTGCTATGCATTCTGATATTGTATCTAATTCTCCATATGTCATAACATTTCCATCACATTTTAATGCAATTCTATTACTGTTTGAGTATTTTTTTATACCTTCTAAAATCTTCATTATTTATATCTCCCTTAAAATTGATTATATACAAATGGTATTTCAGCAAATGGTTCAAATGTTAATACTAGAATTGCTAAAATAACTACAATTGAACTTACTAATGCAAATCCTAAAGCTCTATTTTTCTTTATTTCGTTTATAAAGTTGCTCATCAATTTCAAGCCATCCTTTCCATCCTAGATGCATTACATCACACATAAAATAAGGCGTATATTCTTGATCTTTTAAGTTCAAAACTTCAAATCCTCTTTCTTTAGCCATTTCTTCCACTTTATCGAAAAACTCATCTCTACTTTGCTTAGTCATTCCAGTGTAATCATACCATCTTCCATTAGTTGGTGCTAAAATTATATATGGCTTTATACCTAGATCAACACAAGTGTCCAAATATAATTCATAGTCATCAAATTCTTTTGAATTCATTAAATCAACATTTTTATTTATATCTTTTTGAGATTGTAAATTATTTTTTAAATTCTTGTCATAATATGTGTCATATACGTAGAACTCATTATTAGTTACTTGTTTCTTTGCTTCTTCCTCGGCCTTCTTATACTCTTCATTCCAATCAACTGTTCTCAGCTGTTTTTCTGATTTTTCAGGTAGTTTCTTTAACCTTCTATATAATAGACCTTTGTCTTTAAGTTCAACAATATTTTCCCTTGCAACAAAATATGGCTTAAATATAACACTTGATATTTTAGATATTAAATTATCGTTTGTATAAAGTTTTGCATAAAGCTTTTCTGGTATATATTGTGAGCTTCCTGATAGCAGCTTGTCTACTCTAGCTGCATATGTTTTCTTATGTTCTTCACTTATTTCTTTATTTGATAAAAATTTATAAAATTGCACTGGTGCAAAATTAGCTTGAAAGTCTGTCCCGTCAACACCATGATCACTCATAAACCACTGAAGTGAAATTATAAATGCAACATTTGGTTTACTCTGGGTATTCTGGCTTCCTAAATTAGATATCTGAGTCAAGTCCTGGCAATATGCTCTACCATTAGTTACGATTGTATCCATTCCTTCTACAGGAAAAAAGGTTGTAGCTAATTGTGAGACTGGTGCCCCTAACTCTGATGACCCCTCTAATATTTGATAGTTATTATTTGTAACAAATTCATTATATACGAGTCCTCTATCTTTATAGCTGCTCCCATACTCTATATTTATTTCAGTTAAATCCTTGCTTTTTAACATAGCTCCTATTTCTTTATCCAAAAAAATATTAAGTAACATAACGGTTACTACAGCTGTAATAATAGGGAATAACATATATATAAGCTTTTTTTTCATTTGTCCCTCCTATTTCTTGTTTTTCTACTACGATTTCCATTTAATTCTATACTAATTTAAGACATATTTCAATGCAAAAGTCCCTTCTATCATAGTATATAAAATCATATGATTAGGATATATGTTCATAATCAAAAGCGGCTTTCTATGACAATTTTTTATAGTAGTGTAGTATAAAATAGTTATTGTATTGGATATTAATCATAATATAAAAATATATTCTATTGCAAATTATTTGCATTTAAGTGTATAATATAATAATGCTTTAAGGAGTTGATAATTTGATTACTATAAAAAATCTATCGTTTTCTTATACAAAAGGAACAGATTTATTAAAAAATATTAATCTTAATATACCTACAGGAACTTATCTATCTATACTTGGTGAAAACGGAAGTTGTAAAAGTACATTAGTAAAACTTATATTAGGTCTTTTAAAACCTGATAGTGGTTGCATAAGTTTAGATTCTAATAAAGTTTCATATGTTTCACAAAGACTAGATAATTTCAATGCAGAATTTCCAATAACAGTTAAGGAAGTTCTATCGTGTCATGCTAAAACAGTAGGTATTAAGAATTCAAAGTGCATTCAAAGTTCTCTAAAAAATGTAAACATGAGTGAATTTAGCAACAAGTTAATAGGAACCCTTTCAGGTGGACAACAGCAAAGAATATTTATTGCTAGAGCGTTAATAGGTGATCCCGATCTAATAATATTAGATGAGCCATCAACTGGAATAGATGAAAAGAGCCAAAATGAAATATATCCTCTACTCCAAAGTTTAAATAAGGATTTAGGAAAAACTATTATCTCTGTTGAACACAACACTAAGGTTGCATTAAAGTATTCAACACACATTTTAAAATTAGAGAATTGTGCTATGAAATTATATACAAAGGATGATTTTAAAAGATATCTAGAATCTGAAGATTCATTTTACAACATAATTTAAGTGGTTAAACTATATTTAGGAAGGTAATAATTTATGTTTCAATTAGGTTTTATGCAGAATGCATTTATTGCTGGCTTTATTGTTTCTATACTGTGTCCCTTTATAGGACTTTTTATTGTTCTTAGACGTTATTCAATGATTGGTGATACATTGTCCCATTCATCTTTTGCTGGAGTCGCAATAGGTCTTCTTTTAGGAGTTGACCCACTCTTAACTGCATTTTCATTTACTAGCATTTGTGCTCTTGTAATAGAATTTCTAAGAACGTATTATAAAAAATACGCAGAACTTGTCATGTCAATTGTTCTGACATTGAGTTTAGGAATAGCTATTATTTTAATAAGTAGTGGTAAAGCTTCAGCTAAAGTAGATTCGTTTTTATTTGGAAGTATTTTAACTGTAACAGACTCTGACATATTATTAATCGCTATCGTTGGAGGAATATGCCTTATATGTCTTCTATTTCTATATAACAAATTAATATATGTAACTTTTGATGAAAACGGAGCAAAAACAGCTGGAATAAATGTTAAGCTGGTTAATTATATTTTTACTTTGCTTGTTGGTGCAACAATTTCTCTTTCTATAAGAGTTATGGGTATCCTTGTTGTTTCATCAATCATAGTAGTCCCAGTTGCAACAGCTATGCAATTAAAAAAAGGGTTCACTAAGACCCTAATTTTTGCTATTATTTTTGGTTTTGTGGATGTTATGATAGGACTTATATCTTCTTATTATATAAATAGTGCACCTGGTGGTACTATTGCCTTAATATCGGTTATAGTTCTTCTATTAACATTAATATTTAAAAGATTTTTTAATTATAAAGATTAGGCTAATACAGGTATTATTATATAATACCTGTAAAATACTCTTCTAATATTTTTACAAATCTCCTCATATCATCTGGATATATATCACCTATATTAGCTATTCTAAATGTGTTTTCTGAAGATATCTTTCCTGGATATATAGTAAATCCCCTGCTATATAAGTAATCATGTAATCTATCGAATTTATAATTTTCTATCTGTGGCTCAATTACTGAAGTCAAAAGCATTGATGATATATTTTTATCTATTAGTCTATTTAAATTGAGTTTATCTAGTCCATCCCATAAAATTTTACAACACTCTTTATATCTTTTATATCTCTTCTCTATTGTCTCACCCTTAGCTTCTATTATTGCCTGCTTTAATGCATAAAGTATTTGAACTGGCGGCGTAAATCTCATTTGATAATTATCTTTAAAATATGAATATTGTTTGTATATATTAAGGTAGAGGTTTCTAGGTTTTATATTTTGAGTATTATTCAAAACCTTCTTATCTGCTACTACAAAGCTTATTCCTGCCATACCTTGTATGCATTTATTTGAACTCGATGCTAAATATTTTATATTCATCTTATACATATCTATAGGAATACCTGCAAATGAACTCATAGCATCTACTATCATCTCAACACTATATTTCTTACAAATCTCACCTAATAATTCTATGTCATTTAATATCCCTGTTGTAGTCTCATGATGGACTACCGCTAAATGACTTATAACTCCACAATTATTTATTTTACTTTCTTCATTATTCTTTTTAATTACTTCTTCCAACTCTTTTAAGTTTATTGTTTCTATTGGAGAGCTTTTGAATTCTATATAATTCAAATTATATATTTCTGCAATTTCACACATTCTCTTGCCATAAGCTCCATTATTAATTATCAATATTGTTTTATTATCAACTACCGAACTTAAAATTGCCTCAACTGCTGCAGTTCCCGATCCTCCAAATAATATAGTTGTATATCTTTCACTTGAACCTACAAATTCAGTAAGTTCTCTTGATATAAACTCCATAATGCTCCCAAATTCTTTTTCTCTCGGGCAAATATCTGGTACAATCTGAGCGAATTTTACTGTATCCGATGTGGTAGCTGGTCCTGGATTTAATAATATATTTCTTCTGATTTCCAAATTAATTTCCTCCCTGTATAGTTTTATCAAAAAAACAACAACTCACCATGTATATTAATTCTCTAAAAATTTCATAAACATTTCCTTATTTTCAATTGGTGTTGTTGTAGGTCTTCCCAAATTTTTTCTTGAACCTTTTTTTACTTTTATCTCTAAAAATATAGGACCTTTCTCATTGCTTATTTTTTCCGATAACCTAACTAATTCATCTCTTGAACTACACGAATAGAATTTTTTATATCCACAAGCTTTAGCAATTGCTAAAGTATCTATTTTAAATCCTACAGTTTCTTGACCTCCTACTGAATCATGAGCTCCATTATTTATCAAAATATGCTTAAGATTATCTGTATTTTGATTTCCTATTATAGCTAAACCACCAAGATGCATTATTAAAGCACCATCCCCGTCAATACAATAGACATCTCTGTCTTTTCTGCTTAATGCAATTCCCAATGCTATTTGAGATGCATGTCCCATAGATCCTACTGTTAAAAAATCCTTACTATGATCTCCATTATATCTTTCTCTCAATTCAAAAAGCTCACGAGAAGCCATTCCAGTTGTCGATACTACAACTGATTTTTCTTTCGCTTTAGATATTAATATTTCTATAGCATCTTCCCTAGTCATTTCTAAATCCAAAGTTTTATCATACTTTATTTGATATTCATCAAAAGTATCTCTCTTCACTACCAATGCATAGGGCTCGTTATTTTCCTTCATATAATTATTTGCGTTCCTTACCTTTTTCCTCATTTCATCATTGCTTGTGTTATTATCTAAAATATCATATTTAATGCTTAGAAGATCTAATATTTCGATTGTAACAAGTCCTTGTTTCTTATGTTGAGGTTCATCTTTCTTATTTGGCTCACCTCTCCATCCAACTATTAAAAGCACTGGTATACTATAGACCAATTTGTCTGTAAGTGATGCAAGTGGATTTAATGCATTTCCAAGACCTGAGTTTTGCATGTATACTAGGCCAATTTTCTTTGTTGCTAAGTGGTATCCCGCCGCTATTCCTATTGCATTCCCCTCATTAGCTGAAATTATATTCTTTTCGCTACTTACATTTTCCTTAATGTATGCACAAAAAGACTTTAGTAAAGAATCTGGAACACCCGTAAAGAAATCTATATTGTTATTTAATAGCTCATTATAAAACTCTTTTACTTCAATCATTCTTTTTAACTCCTTTAATATTACGCTTATGAAAACTATATTTTCAGCATACTCCAAATATAATATTTTAATAGTCAAAAAATTGAACAAGCACTCAAATATATATAATTTCAGTTGTTTACTTAATTTTTTTACATTCCTCCTGGAATCAAAGTAAGTATTTCTTTTATAGGCATGCAATTGATTGAAGCCTCTTTAGATCGTCCATTCTCTAAAATACTTTTCGCTGTATTTACCATAGCTGGATATGCACTTCTTATCAGATGATTTGCATAAATAATAACGTTAACTCCTAATTCCATTAACTCTTCCTCTTTCATAAAATTATATGAAGTTGGCACTACCACTAAAGGTACTCTATTTTCAAACTCATTATATCTTCTACAGAATTCAATGATTTCTCTTCCATCTCTCTCTTTACTATGAATCATGATACCATCTGTTCCTGCTTCAATATAAGCTTTAGCCCTTTTTATAGCATCATCCATTCCAGCGCCTGCAATTAAACTTTCAATTCTTGAAATTATCATAAAATCACTAGTTACTCTCGCCTCTCTCCCAGCCCTTATTTTGTCACAAAAATGTTCTATTGTATCTTGAGTTTGCTCCACTTCTGTTCCAAATAATGAATTTTTTTTAAGGCCAGTTTTATCTTCAATAATAATAGCTGAAACTCCTAACCTCTCTAAAGTCTTAACTGTATAAACGAAATGTTCAATTTGTCCTCCTGTATCTCCATCAACTATTATTGGTTTTGTTGTTACCTCTAAAATATCATTAATTGTATTTAATCTTGATGTTAAATCTACCAATTCTATATCAGGTTTTCCCTTAGCTGTTGAATCACATAATGAACTAATCCACATTCCATCAAACTCTTTTATTTTCCCATCCTTTTGAACTTTAGTCTTTTCAACAATAAGTCCTGTTAAACCATTATGAGCCTCAAGTATTCTTAGAGGTTTATTGGAATAAATTAATTCCTTTAGGCCTTTCATTCTCATTTGAGGCGTTATACCTATTTGGGATAATTCTTCATCTAATTTTGAAATGGAAACCCCTTTAGTATATGGAACTTCTATAAGTTCTCCTTCCCATTGTTTTAACACCTCTATAACTTTTTCTCTTAATTCTTTTTGCGAGCCTTCCTTCCAATCATCCCCGTGAAGAACATAGTTAGGTTTAATTTTAAGAAGGTTTGGAACTTGATCTAAGCTTTCTTGAGGAACTACAGATATAACTCCTTTAATATTACTAATCACTTCTTTTCTCTCATCATATTTCATTATTGGATTTCTCCAGTAACCTCTTATAACCTCATCTGTATGCAATCCCACTATTATATCTCCAAATTTTCTTGCTTCATTTAGTACATTTAAATGTCCTTGATGAATTATATCAGCACTCATAGCCACATAAACTGTCTTCATATTCTTTCACACTCTCCTATTTTCTACATTTTTATATGCATATTTCTAGACGTTAAAACTCAACCATAAAAAATCTATTAACCTAGCGCATATCCAAACATTTTCCTCTATACTGCTCTCTCTTCTGAAATTTTTTCTAGCTTTGGTATAATTGATTTCTTTATTCTTTCAAGATGATTTTTATCATCTATTTCTCCCCATACTAAATTTTCAATCTTTAAATATCCTACTTTTCTTTTTTTAGCAGCATCAAATATTGCGTCCTCATAATCGTATTTCTTTGTCATCTCGAACTTATCTTCAAAAATATTATCACAATCATATATTTTTCTATTAAATTCTTTATATTGCTTCAACATTTCCTTATACAACTCTAATGATATTTTAGAAATTCCAACCAATTCCCCATATACATGTCCTATATCTTCTCTTTTTTTAGATATTTTATATAAGTTATTATCTCTAACTTCTACAAAGCATTCATCTCCAGAATCCGTTTTTCCACTTAGTAAAATACAATCATTTTCTTCAAAATTTATAGTCTTTATTAGTGCATAAACCTCATATATTAAATCACTTTCAAGTAGCAAAAAGTCTTCTTTTAATTCCTCTTCAAGAATTGATAGTGAAGTCATGCTGCCGGTAGCTTTATATTTTCTATTTTTTCTTGTTTCTATATAATTTTTATCTTTTGCTAGCTCATCATAAAATTCATGCAGATGTCCTGTCACTATATAAATCTTATCTATGCCTAGACTTCTTAATTTCTCAATAGATCTTTCTATCAAGCTTTTTCCATTTACCTTTATAAATCCTTTTGGTAACATACCCTTTGTTATATCCTGCAATCTTGATCCCATTCCAGCTGCTAAAATTACTGCTGTTTTTACTTTACTCATTTTCCCCCTCCACACGGTTCATATTTTGAACAAAATTATCTTAACATCTTTCATTGTTCAAAACAATATGTTCATACAAAAATTTACTTTAATTCTAAAAATATATTCAAAAAAAATGAACCACTCCTTATCTGTTTGATAGGAAGTGGTTCATTTTAATAAAGCTTTTATTTTATTATTTTAAAGTATTATTTTGATACTACATTTGTAGATGATGCTATAGTTGTGTTTGTTGCTGGAACCATTAATTTATTAAACTCTTCTTGAGAAACTTTTAATGTGCTAGTTGGGAAAGTTATCCCTTTGACATCACTCTTAGTATCTGTTGTTTTCATAGTTAATGAAATAGTTCCAAAATCTTTAATTTGTAAATTCATGTTGAAATCTGAGCTATAACTATTATCTGCAAATACTTCTTTTGAGTTAATAGTTGTTCCAGCTAATGATGCCTTAATTTCAGATAATGATTTATCAAATTCTGGGCTATTAGCAGCAGTTTTCATCTGTGTAATACTTTCAGCTGGCAATCCTAACTTAAATGTACTATTAAGATTATCTAAATTATTAGCTGTTGCTTTTAATGCTTTTGCAGCTAAATCTACAGTTTTATCTGCATCAAGATTTATTGTATATTCTCTTCCATTTTGAACGAAAGGTAAATCAAGATCAGCGCTTCCTCCAAATATCATCTTTCCGAATTCAACCATTCCATCTGGTTGAGTCATTAATGATTTTAATTTTGTTGCATCAACACCTGATGCTTCTGTATCAATACCTATATACTCTTGAGTTATATTATTTAAACCTGTTGGAGCGCTTTGTCCAGTTAAAGAAGATATCCCTTGGTAAAAGCTCTTATTTATATAACTTGTAGTTCCATCGCAATATGCTTTAAGTTCTGGAATATTAAGCTTTCCTGCTGGATCAGTAAATGTCATATCAACATATGATTTGTCTTTTGCTGTATATCCAGTAGCCGCAAATTTTATTTCTTGTTTTGTTTCAGTTCCATCTTTTCCTTTTACATTGATATTTAAGTCTCCATCAATGCTTGATGTTGTTGCTTCCCATTTAGACGTATTTGAAAGTTCCTGTGCATAATTAAGTGTTGCTTGGCTACATCCAGCCATTGTTCCAACAGTTAAAGCTGCTGTCATAATGAATGCCAAAGTTTTTTTCATTTTCATTTTTCTTTCCCCCTGTAAATACTCATTATTTATCCGATAGCTAGCATCCGTAACACTCCACTTCTTTAAGCTGGAGATAACGGCTGCACGCTCCTGGATAAGTTCAACTAAGATTCAGATGGGGATCAAACCCCACCTGAATCAAGTTTCACTTGATGATAAAAATACAATGTATGTTAATAATTTACTTTTCATCATATTTCTATTATACATATTTTTGATTAATAAATGATAGAAAAAAATATTAAATTTACCTTAATTTATACTTAATATTTCTAAATATTTTTTAACAAATATCTTTACACACTATATTTCTTTTGCTTTACATATCTTATATGAAATTAGATATGAAATATATCCTATAAGTGCTGTGACTAACATGCTGATAATTATTAATATTAACTTATTATTTATAATAAAATCTAAAGAATTCTCTAATATAAAACCATCCTTATTTACCAAAAGTGATGGTAACGCAAATATGAAGAATGCAGGTAAAAGATATACCAATAGTGATACTGCTTTACCCTTTTCCATTCCAAATTTATAATATATAGGATATTGAATAAAACAAGTTATTAAACTCATTAAACCGCAAAATATCATAATTAAAATTTCGAATTTTTGAGCTCTATTAATTTGGTATAGATATGTTGCAATAGATGTATTAATGAGAAATATAAACAAAGCCACACCTATTAAATACAAAAACCTTCCAAGAACCATATCAGAAATTTTACCAGGAAACATATAATACATTTGAGTACTTTTTTCATTACCTTGAGTACTAAATGGTACTGTTGCTAAAATTATTAAAAAGAAAAATAAGTATGATAATGCCATACTGTATGTTTCTCCTGAAAACATAACCAAAGCACAAAATATTGCTGGTCCTAACACATAAAGCCTAATACTTTCTTTTATTAATCTTAAATCAAATTTTAAATAACTTATTGATCTACTCATATTTTAAAACCTCTTTCTCTTTATAAATTCTACATATAATTAATACTAAAACATAATATATATGTCACAATTCACAATTCCAGTTAAAATTCTTGCAATATTTTTAGAATTATGATAGAGAATTATTCTTGCAACGTATATGCATAGAATATTTTATTACTGATCCCTTTTTCCATTGATATAAAATATCACAATGTTATCCATTGATGGTTTTTCTACTAGCAAATCTTTACTTATATACTCTCTATTCTTTGAATCAATTAATCCTTCAAATCCAAAATTAGAAGACTTATATCCAATTAACTTCTCTTTTAATTCTTCTGTTAAATCATCAAGACCACCTTTAACCAATAGATGATTTTCTAGTACATTCTCTGTTATATCATAAAACACCTTTTCTCCATTATTAATAAAGAATAGATAATCTGTTATCTTTTCAAGATCGCTTGTTATATGGGTTGAAAATAGAACACTTTTTTCTCCATCCGCTATATATTCCTGTAATATCTCTAAAACTTCATTTCTAACTACTGGATCAAGGCCACTTGTTGGTTCATCTAATAGAAGAAGTTTTGTATTTCTTGATAAAATACTTGCAAAAGATAATTTAACTTTCATTCCCTTTGAAAATTCTTTTATTTTTTTCTTATAAGGAAGGTTCCATTTTTCAGCATATTCATTAAATTTGCTTTCATCAAATGAAGTATAAAAATCTTTTAGCGTACTAATTACATCTTTTAATGTAAAATTTATTGGAAAATAGCATTCATCTCCGATAAATCCTATCATGTCTTTATAAACTTCTTCTCCATCCTCATAACTCTTGCCAAATACTTTTATTACTCCACTATCCTTTTTTAATTGATTCATTATAAGCTTTATAGTCGTTGTTTTCCCAGCACCATTTTGTCCTACATATCCTAATATATAACCTTTTGGCAATTCTAAATTTATATTCTTAAGTTCAAAGCCATCAAATGTTTTATTTAAATTCTTTATTTCAAGTGCATTCATATTTCCCTACTCCTTAAAATCATATTCTTAATAATAACGTGCATTGTAATAATTAAACTTCCACATATTCTATCCGATAGCTAGCATCCGTAACACTCCCTTATAACGGCTGCACGCTCCTGGATAAGTTCAACTAAATTCAGCTTGAGTATAAAACTCAACCTGAAATTTTTCACTTTATGTAATTTGCTCATCTGCCAATGTTTTTAGCATAACCACTAATTCATCATTTGATATATTAGCTAGTTTCCCATTTTCAATAGCAACCATGAGGGCTTCTTCTATTTTCTTTAAATATTGTTCCCTTACCATTTCGCTATCCTTAGGAAGTACATAACTTCCCTTTCCTCTAAGCGTTGCTATAAACCCTTCACTTTCAAGGTCAGAATAAGCTCTGGTTGTGGTAATAACACTTATCCCTAAGTCCTTCGCCAGCTGTCTTATTGATGGCAAAAACTCATTTTCTAAAATTTCGCCTGATAGAATTTGTTCTTTTATTTGAGCTTTAATTTGCTCATAAATAGGCAAATCAGATTTATTAGAAAGTAATATTTTCAAATTACTACTTCGCCTCCTTTGTGTTCATACTGTATATATACAATATATACAGTATGAACAGTTTTGTCAATAATTTATTGTTTATTTTATTTCTATTACTGTAACACTCATACTTCTTTAAGTTGAAGATAGCAGCTATACTACATTATATAAGTTTAGCCAATATTAAGATGAAGTCCAAAATACAACGTAATCAAGTTTCACTTAATAATAAAGTCTTTAAAGTTAGTTTATATTATTAATACACTTTCAATTCAAAAAGACCATTAGGTGATTTATATTCTCACCTAATGGTCTTTAATATCTTAATTCTATTTTTTAATTTCCTTCTGCTATGACTTTATCCTGAACATTATTAAATACATCTTTATCCAATTCATTAAAGCTCTTAGCAACTGTTACTGCTGTAACCATTGATCCATCAACATTAAGCGCTGTTCTCGCCATATCTAATATCGGATCTATTGCAAGTATTCCTCCTGCAATAGGGAAGAAACTTCCCATTCCCATTCCTGATATTACTACTGATACTGACATTATTGCTGTTCCTGGTAATCCAGCTATTCCAAATGAACTTATAATTATAGTAATTACCAGCATAGCGTAGAAGCTAAAATCCATTGGAGTTCCAGACATATTTGCAATTGTAACAGCCATTAATGCTGGATATATAGCAGCACAGCCATTCATTCCCATATTAGCTCCAAGACTTCCTGCAAAACTTGCAATTCCTTTTTCAACTCCGACTTTTTTATTCAAAGTCTCAATTGTAACTGGTAAAGTTCCAAGACTTGATCTAGATGTAAAAGCCAAAACTAACGGCTCAATTACATTTCTTAAATATTGAATAGGATTTAAGCCATTAAGTGAAATTATTACAAGATGAATTACAAATACAATAATAACACTTACATATAAAGCAACTATGAAATTAACCACATTTATTATTGCTGATATTCCATTTGATGCAACTGTATTTGAAAGTAGTGGTAATACAGCATATGGCATAAATCTGATAACTGTTCTAGCTACAGTAGTCATTATGTTATAGAATGCCTCTATAACATCTATTGCTGGTTTTATAATATCTTTGTTAGTCTTACTTAGTTTTCTTATAGCTATTCCAAGAAATGCTGCAAATATAACAACAGCCACTATGTTTGCATCTGCCATTGCTTTTATTGGATTTGCTGGTAAAAGTCCTCTCATAGTATCTACAAAAGATGTTATTTCTTTTAGTTCAGCTTTACTTTGGATTGCTTCAACTCCAACGCCAAGTCTAAATAAATTTCCGATTATTATAGCAACTATTGAAGCAATAGCTGTAGTTCCTAATAAAACAAATATTGATCTAGAAGTAAGTTTTCCTAAACTTTGTTTTTCATCCATGTTTATTATAACTTTTAACATTGAAAGAAAAACTAATGGTACTACTAACATTTTTAATAGGTCCATGAATCCATTTCCTACTAGCCCATACCATTTTGTAACCTCACCTATCCAGGTAACATCCCCTGTATTGCTTGGAAATCCTGCTATAAATTGTATTATAACTCCAAGTAATAATCCTCCCACAGTTGAAATAATCATACGTTTTGAAAAGTTTAATCCAGCCTTTTCTAACTTGTAAAGTCCATAGAATAGACCTATTAAAATCGCTATAAATATTATTGGTTTATAGCTTGTTATCATTATAAATTTTGAAAAAAATGTACTATCCATTGTTCCCTCCTACAATTCCTATAATTCCTATATAATTAGTATACTTATAGTATCAATTATATGATCATATGTCAATAAAAGTTAATACTATTTTTAAATATATTCTTCCTGAAAACATATACTTCTTAATACTTTATAATAATTATGGAATACTTATTATTACTTTAATCAAAATATCATTTAAAATTTATGACAAAAAAATAACCACCATGAATATAACTTTCAATTATCAAAAGCTAATATTCATAATAGTTATGTAAATTTTACTCATGAAGTCTTCTTATTATTTTATATGCAACCACATTTTCCATGACCATTGGTGATTTATGAGCAAAAAAGATTATTCCATCAGTAGGAGATGTAATTTTTTCAATGATTTCACCTTCATATGGATGGATTATTTCTGCAAGAATATCCCCTCTTTCCACTCCATCTCCTGGATTTTTTAACCTTCTATATATTCCACCTGTAGTAGTCTTTACCGAAAGCAAATCATCTTCCTGCAAAACACTAGCTATGTATCCACTGTGACTAGTATACTTTATAACTCCCATTCTAGTTAAAAATCTTAATACAGCCACTACTGCATGTTTGGCAGAAACTTCATCAATTTGATCTGTTGCATTTGTATATAAAGAGAAAGCACTTGCATTCCACATCTGCCAATTGTAGTTTAATGTCATGGTATCATAAGGTTTCGGCTTACGAATTAATACATACTGAAGTCCAAATAAATTTGCAAGACTTGGACTCTGATATCCTGTTTCCATCATCCTTATATGCGGAATAAAATCTCCAGGCATATAAAAACTAGCAAATTGTATTCCATACGTATAATCCTTAACTTGTTCAAAAACACCGCTTGCGATTCTCTGAGTTGTTTCCCCATTTACTTCTCCAGGGAACATTCTATTTATATCAGTGTTGTCCATTGTCCAAAATCTTTTTCCTATATTCATTGAATGAGGATTTACACAAGGAATCACAAGAATTTCGCTATGTCTTGAAATTGCTCCCCTTTGCTCTAACTTAGTTAAAGTTTTAATCAATTGAGAACACGTATATAATTGCTGTATCTCATTTCCCCTTATTGCGCCTACTATGCATGCCGACTTTCCACCTTTTCCAAATTTATATCCTGTTATTCTCATATCATCTCTATGAGGTGACTTTAATGTATATATTATTTCTTTTATCATTTTACACCTCCAAGTACCCTCGCAATAAGTGATCCTTCATAAACAACTGGGTATTCTCTCAATGTAAATACTACTCCATCACAAGATGAAATAACCTCTTCTTCTATTTCTCCAGTTAAAGAATTAAAAATCTCTCCAATTTTTTCTTCTCTTTTTATTTCATCCAAATGTTTTACACAAGGCATAAATATTCCTGATGAATTAGCATTTATAAAATTCACTTCTTTTTCAGTTGATATTATGGGGTCTCTTACAGGATTTACTGTACCATTCCATATGTCCAATTTTTTCATTAAATTAAATATACCTTCCACTAATTGATCCCCATATTCTTGTGTAATTCTCATTCCAACCCCCATCTCTACAAGCAATGTTGGTATATTTTTATTATTTAAGCTATATGTAAGTGTTGATTCCAGAACAGTAGACTCTGGATGAACCCATATAAAATCCATATTCAACAGCTTTGCATAAGGTACTAATTTCTCCTTTATATGCTCACTCACTCTAACTTGAGGCACTTCTCTCAAAAATATATTGCTTGCATGCAGGTCTATGCATATATCAGCCCCTTCTATATCTTCAATAATTTTAGCTGCAACATGTTCTGCCATTGCTCCGCTTTCAGATCCTGGAAATATTCTATTCATATCTAAATCAAATGTTGGCATTCCCCTATGTACTGAATCTATTCCAAGCGGATTTAAAGATGGATATATATCAACAATTCCATTTAAGTATTTAATATTTTCTTTAATTTTTCTTATTAATTTATAACATACATATTGACCTTCAAGTTCATCTCCATGAAGACCCGTTATAATACATATTCTTTTAGCCTTTTCATTAATATTTACTGACGTAAGTCTATTTTTTTTGATTACTAACTTTTCATCAACCGCTAATCCTAAAGATACTACCGTTTCTACCATGTTCCCCTCCATATGCTCACACTCAAAAACCTATTCTGTAAAAACAATCTAAATTAATATTATTATTGTAAAAAAATTTTCTTTTATACAAAAAATAAGCAAAGAATCCCACTGTGTGAGCTTCTTTGCTTTAATCTAATATTACTACTTGGATATTTTATTGTCAAACTTTTTTACATTCCATATATAAAAGTACTTTCTAAAATATTTGAATATTATTTATATACACTCTTTTATTGATTCTTCCAATACATCCATTCCATATTTAACTTGTTCATCTGTCATAACTAGCGGTGGTAGGAAACGAATTACATTTCCAAGTATACCTGCATTTAAGAATATAACACCATTTTCATAACATTTTTTAATTATAGATTTAACTAAATCTGCTGCTGGCTCTTTTGTGCTTCTATCCTTTACAAATTCTAATCCTACCATTGCACCTAAACCTCTTACATCGCCTATAACTGTATACTTTTCCTTCATCTCATTTAGTCTTTCCATAATATATCCGCCAAGTTTTAATGATTTTTCACATAGATTTTCTTTTTCAATCTTCTCAATAACTTTAAGCGCTGCTACGCATCCAAGAGGACTTCCAGAATATGTTCCGCCAATTCCACCAACACATGCTGAATCCATTATTTCTTTTTTAGCCACAACTGCGCTTAGCGGTACTCCGGCAGCTATTGATTTTGACATAGTGATAATATCTGGTTCTATACCATAATGTTCATGTGCAAACATTTTTCCTGTTCTTGCAAATCCTGCTTGTATCTCATCAACTATAAATACTATATTGTTCTCATTACAAACTTTTTGCAATTCTCTCATGTATTTTGCAGATGGAACTACAAATCCACCTTCACCTTGTAATGGCTCAATTATTAAACATGCAATCATGTCTGGAGAAAGTGTTGTTTTAAGCATAGTTTTTAGCCTATTAATACATTCATCTGCATATTCTTCTTCTGAAACTCCGAGTGGTGCTCTATATGAATAAGGGAAATCAAATTTATATGTTTCTGGTGCAAATGGTCCAAAACCATTTTTGTATGGTTTATATTTACTTGTTATTGACATAGTCATATTTGTACGACCATGGAAAGACCCAGTAGCTGAAAGTACTCCTGTTTTCTTAGTATAAGTTCTTGCTATTTTTATAGCATTTTCTACTGCTTCTGCTCCACTATTAGCAAACATTACTTTCTTTTCGTAATCTCCAACTGTTATTTCAGTTAATTTTTTTGCCAAAGCACCGTAAGATTCATATGTTACTACATTATAGCTTGGGTGAATAAATAATTCTGTTTGTTTCTTTATCTCTTCAACAATCTCAGGATCACAATGTCCAACATTTTGAACACCAATTCCTGCTGCAAAATCTAAAAATACATTTCCATCTACATCTTTAATTAATGCTCCCTTTGCTTCAGCTATAGCAATACCAGTTGATACTGAAACTCCATCGGCAACATATTTTTTTCTTTCCTCTAATATCTCTATTGATTTAGGACCTGGTATTGATGTTACTAATTTTACATTTGATTCTTCTATCATTATAAAACCCTCCATTAACGTTTATTTTCTTAATATATTTCTAATTCCATAAAAAAGGAGCCATCATGTTTATTTACACGAAAGACTCCATTGCCTATAAAATTTATTTAAATTTCTTAACTTGTTTATATAATAATACTTTCTACTTTTCTTTTCTATGTCCAAGCATTATAATGTTTTTGTCTATCTTGACTAAACTCCCAACATCAAATACATATAAACATATTAAAACTTAGATTAATACATGATCAAAATTAATGTATTAGTGCACATTGACCATATTATTTATTTTTCAAATATTTTATCAATATATAACTTAGGTTTATTTTGAGACTTACTGAAATCATAAATATTTTAATTCCGAAAAACTATGCAATATTGCTGAAGCTAAGTATCAAATTGCATACATTATTTATCTGCCTATTTAAGAATTTTACCAATGTCTAATGCAATCTTTACTTTAATACAATCATTAAAATTTCGTAAATCGCAATTCAATAATTCCTCTATCTTTTTTATTTTATACTTAAGGGTATTTCTATGAAGAAATAGCTTTTCCGCTGTAACTGTGATATTACAATTTTCATTTAGATACATTTCTAATATTTCAATTAAATTATTATCTTTATTATCGGCACCACTAATTGGACCTAAAACTTCTGAAAAATAGTTTTGTAATATGCTCCTATTCTCAACACTAAAAAGCAGGCTGTAAATTCCTATATCTTTGTATCTTGTAATTGTGTCATCTAAACCTTGGCATTTAGCACTATCTATCGCTAGCTCCGCTTCATTTAATGATTGTTTCATCATTTTTAAATCCTTATATGAGTTACCTATGCCTACACTTACAGACATTCCATCCATGCGATTCTTTGTAGCTGACTGTATCTCTTTTAAAGCCTTGTCTAATCTATTCATGCAATTTTCTTCTGACCTAATAAAAAAGATTACAGCATCATCCTTATCTATTATTGGCACCTTTAGCGCATGTTTATCAAGTATATCTTGAACTATTTTTCTAAAGTTTATTTTAATCTTAGATATACTTTTCTCATCACCTAAATTCTTTAACTTTAAATATCTCTCGAAACCATCAATATCTATAACGCATATGCAACATCCCCCTGATAGGTTATATCCAAAATATGCGGCCTTTTGTATTGCATCTCCTTCTAATTCACCATCTCCAAATAGAATATTACTTAAAAAATGTGATAGAGAATTCTCTTCAATACGAGATAAAATAATAGCATTGCTAATTTCCCTTGAGACTTCAACCAATTTAACCTCCCAAGGTAATGTGAACAATGGAATTTCAAGTTCATTAGCGAGTTTAATCGCCTCTTCAGATACATTCCTTATGTATGGACCTATATTTACTATTAAGCCCGAACCATTTTTCTCACTAATTCCTTTAATAAAATCTAATAATAGCCCTTCATTTTCTCTAATTCCAACGCCGGTTATAAATATGATTTCTCCACCTTGCAGCCATTTAATTCCCTCCAATGGATTCTCAAAACATTCTGCCACATATATCCACTCTATGCTTTTTTCTAAGCCACCTTCTCCACCAACAAGATTAATTTTTCTTAAGGAATCTAATTTAAGTATATCTTTTACCGAAATTGACATAAACTTCACCCTTGCCCCTCTAATTATTTAAAATGTCATCTTTATTTATTATATTTTTATGATAATATCTCCACATAAAAAAAGATATAATATTATGATAATTTTTTCATATTAAAAAGAAGGTTGAACAAATTCCTATTACTCTCAATATTTATTGATATAATTAGAATTTGCTCAACCTTCTACTAACAATTTTTCATATGCTCTTTTAATATGGGTAAATACCTTGATTCTTAGTTACAGTTTTTACATAAATGTTTATAATAGAAAATAATTTACCAGGTGATACCTAAATAATTGTTCACCATATACCTCACTAGTTAAATTTCAACATCTTTTTTTCTATCAGTTTTACTAGTTGTGCAAGTGGTAAACTTAATATTAAATAAAATCCTGCTAAAATTGTATATGATTCGATAGTTAAAAATGACTGAGATGCATAGCTTTGGGTACGTAATAATAATTCACTAACCGAGACATATGCAAGAAGTGATGTATCTTTTAACATCATTACAAGGTAATTTCCAAAGACAGGTATTACATTGCGAAGTGCCTGCGGTATTATTATTCTAAACATAGTTTGATTACTTGTAAGTCCTAATGCTAATGCTGCTTCTGTTTGCCCTCCATCTATTGATAATATTGATGAACGAATAACTTCCGATATGTAGCAGCCATAGTTAATTCCAAGACCTATTGTTCCCGCAACTAGTGAACTTATTTTAAATTGATATCCTGGATTCCAGATTTGTACAATAATAGATACTAAAAGTGGTACTACATAATACATATATACTAATTGAACTAATAAAGGAGTTCCCCTTATAAATTCTAAAAATACTAATAAAAATCCTCTTAAAATTTTTATTTTACTAATACGACCAATTGCAATAAATAATCCTAAGACTATTGCTAAGAAAAATCCAAACACTGTCGCTTGTACTACAACCCACAGACCTGCCTTTAATGAAGGCACCAAGAACTTGAAAGCTGTACTAAAATCTAGATTAGATAAAATATCCATATTCATTTCCTCCCCTTCTAAAAAAGAATCCGTCTGGATTCTTTTTTAGTTTATATTGTTACTTGTCAGAAGCTTTACCATCTTCTACTGATACAAAATAATCTTCATTCATTCCATACTTCTTAAGAAGTTTTAATATTGTTCCATCTTTCTTCATTTCATCAATCTGTTCGTTAACTGCATCTGCTAAAGCTTTATCATTTTTTCTAACTGCTGCTGCTATCATTCCAGATGTTTCAGCTTTATATGGAGATAATATCTTTAAATTAAGACTGCTATCTTGTGATAATGTATACCCTGCAACCATTCCATCAGTTATACATGCATCTACCTTACCAGTATTTACTGCTAACATTAATTCAGATTGACTTCCAAATACTTTAACATCTTTCACTGATCCATCTTGTTGCCACTTTTGAGCTGTTTCAAGAAATGCTGTACCTTTTTGCCCACCCAATGTTGCATTCTTCAAATCGTCTTTACTTGCAATTTTTGAATCCTTAGGAATTACTATGGCTTCACCTTCCTTATACCATATGTTTGTAAATAATGCTAATTTCTTACGCTCGTCTTTAACATACATTCCATCTGTTACCATATCTACTGTATTATTATTTAACTCAACCAACAGGTTTTCAAATGGTATTTGCTTCATTTCAACTTTATTAATTCCCAATCTTTTTGCAACTTCTGTTATGATTTCTGCATCAATTCCAGTAAATTCATTTGTTTTAGCATCCATAAATGCAAATGGTGCATCATTTGATGAAGCAACTGTTAATACCCCTTTTTCTTTTGCAGCTGCTAATGTATCCTTTGATTTATCATTACCTGCTGATGTTGATGTAGTACTAGAACTTCCCGAACCACATCCCGTCATAAATCCAATACAACTCATTATAACCATTGTTACAACTAATAATTTTTTCCCTAGTTTCTTCATAATTAATTTCCCCTTTTCGTAATTATTTTTAAGGTTGAATCTTTTGATTATTTATATTACTTCAAATTTAATATGTAAATTTAATTTAAAACTCTAGATAAAAACTCCTTTGTTCTTGGATTTTTTGGATTTGCAAAAATCTCTTTTGGTGTACCCTCTTCAACTATATAACCCTTGTCCATAAAAATTACTCTGTCAGATACATCTCTAGCAAATCCCATTTCATGAGTAACAACTACCATAGTCATACCATCCTTAGCTAATTGTTTCATAACATCTAACACATCACCAACCAATTCTGGATCTAACGCTGATGTAGGTTCATCAAATAAGAGCATCCTTGGTTCCATTGCTAGCGCTCTTGCTATTGCAACTCTTTGCTGTTGCCCACCAGATAGAGTCCTAGGATATACATCTGCTTTGTCTTTTAAACCAACCTTTTTAAGAAGTTCTAGAGCTATTTCCTCAGCCTCTTTTCTATTTTTCTTTTTTGTAAGCACAGGTGCCAAAATAACATTTTCTATCACTGTGTGTAGTGGAAATAAATTATATTTTTGAAATACCATTCCTACTTCTTCCCTAAGAGAACGGCTATCAACATTCTTACCCAGTATATTTTTACCATCATAGAACATTTCCCCATCTGTTGGAACTTCAAATAAATTTAAACACCTTAAAAATGTGCTTTTACCAGATCCTGATGGTCCTATTATGCAAACTACTTCCCCTTCTTTTATGTCTACACTTATATTTTTTAAAACCTCTAACTCTCCATATTTCTTTGATAGTTCATTAACCTTATACATATTCTCAACTCCACTTCATCTAAAGTAATAAGAAAAAGGCGCACCGTTTTTTTCTTACAGTGCGCCTTCGCATTTAATATTAAATTATTACATTGTTTTGCGTTAGGATAATATTATCATGGTAGTTACCCTATTTCTATAACCATAAATAACAATTTTTTTGTGCAGTATGCACACTATTTGATTCAACACTAAGTTTATTCAATAATACTTGAATCTATCAATCCAACTACAATTTGTATACAATATCTAACTTCCTTGTTAGATATATTTTAAGTTGTTAGTACTCTTTTATTATCTCTTTGTATAGTTCAGGTCTTCTATCTTTAAATAAAGTGTAGTATTCTGATCTAAGCTTTCTAGGCAATTCTAAATCTATTTCTCCAGATATTACTCCCTCTATCTCATCATTTAACTCTTTTAATGGTCTTCCAACAGGATCCACTATTTTACTATGGCCAAAAAAGCCCAATTCTTTATCTTGTCCAATTCTATTAGCTGCTACCAAATATATGCAATTATCAAACGCTCGTGCTCTTGTTACTAGATCCCAATCATCAGAATATGGCTTTTCCCAATTAGTATTAACCACAAGAAGCTCAGCCCCTTTCAAGCAATAAGTCCTTGCAACTTCTGGAAATGCAGTATCCCAGCAAATCATTACTCCAATTTTTCCAAAAGAGGTATTAAAAATTGGGAACTCACAGCCTGCTTTAAAATATCTTTTTTCTGTATCAAATAGATGTACTTTTCTATATACTCCGGCCACTCTCCCGCTACTATCTATACACACAGATGAATTGTAAAGAACATCTGTTAGATTACCATCTTTTTCTGGAAAGCCATAAACTATATTAGTACTAAATTTTTTTGCAAGTTCACTTATGACTTTTATACTATTACTACTTTCTACTACTTCAGCTAGGTCTTTAAATTTATTGCCGCATTCATATCCAGATGTTATTAACTCAGGAAATACTATTAAGTCAGTTTCACTATCTTTCTCCATAATCTCATTTATGAATGTAACCATCTTTTCTAAATTATACTTTACATTATTTAGTTTTGGCTCCATTTGAACGCAAGTAACTTTTATTTTCATCTTTCCATCCCCTTACTTCTAATACGTAACCCTCTCTCTTTTCATCACTTTTAATCTTACTTTTTCCAAATATATTACTAATAGCAAAGCCTATTATAATCCATGCCAATACTATATATGGGAATAGGTTATTAGGAAACTCTGGTATAGGATAAACATTAGAATATAATACATATAACAAGGCTGCTATTGATGCTATTGGTATTATTAAATGAGTTTTTCCCCATACTTTGTTTCTTGTAAAGTAAACCATGGCTCCTATACTTGTAAATATATACGAAACAAGTATAGCTAATGATCCTATTGTTGCCAAATAATCAAATACTTCTATACCATCATGTTTAAATAATGCAACTTGAACTATATCTGATATTACTATTATTAATATTAATCCAAAATATGGTGTATTGTGTTTAGGATGTATTTTCATCATCGCTTTTGGCATTATTCCATCTCTACCTAATGCAAATAACATTCTTGAACCAGCACAATAAGATCCAAGCGCACAAGAAAAGTTTGAACATGCAGCAACCAACATCAATATTGTACCAAATCCTGCTGTCATATATTTTGTTGATAAATCTGAAAGTGGAAGTGTTGAAGAAGATAACGCCTCAAGTCCTTTTGCATCAAGACCAAAACCTATAACTTGTGCATAACTACAAACTAAGTAAAATAAACCTGATAAAAATACAGCACTTATTATTGCTATTGGAATGAATTTTTTAGGATTCTTTGTTTCTTCACCTAAACTTGAAGCGCTTTCAAAACCTATAAAAGAAAGAAATGCAAATACTGAAGTTGAAGCTAAAGCTGATGTGCTAACCCCGTTACTCTTAAAAGGAATCAAGCTCAAACCATTTGTAGTACCAACTTTAATTAAAATTACAACTGAAAGTAATAGTATAAGTAATATTGATATTCCTTCTATTACTAGAATAATTCTATTACATATCTTTGCATCAATGATTCCTAATGCAATCATTGCAATAGATGCTATTATTGAGATTGGCATCCAATTCACATGAAATCCAAATACAGATAAAAATCCAGAGAAGAAATTACCAAACCCTGCTGCAGTGCCTCCTGCTAATGCAATATAGGCAAGTAATAGTGCCCATCCAGATGTAAATCCCATTTTATTTCCTAGGGCTGTTTTAGTAAAAGCATAAAGTGAGCCTGATGCAGATATATAATGATTAAATTTTATAATCGAATATGATACAAGACCTACTACTATAGTTGAAATTAGAAATACAAGTGGTGCAGAAAACGAGCATGTCTGCGCCATTAGAGATATATTTAATGACATCGCTGCTGTTGGTGCTATAATAGCCACTGATAAAGCCACTGTTTCAATAATACTTAAATTATCCTTCTTTAAACCTGATTTTTCCATAATTATTCCTCCTAATAAATATTTTTTTAATCTTGATAACACAAAAGGCGCACTGATTTTTATTTCAGTGCGCCTTTGCATCTAATAAATTATTTTAAATTTCTATATTATAATGACTTGTAATATATATCCTTAATTTCTTCTAATGAAAATTCCTTAGGATGATTTGCTATACTTGGTTTTGAAACCTTCATACAGTTTTCAGCCATCCATTCTACATCTTTTTCTGTAATCCCAAGCTCTCCTAAAGTAACTTTCAAATCAATTTTTTTCAGAAAGTTTCTTATAGCATCTGCACAATCTTTTGCATCAGTTCCTCCTAATAGTTTAGATATGTTACTGTACTTTTCTAAATTACTTTCCCACGATTTTTCAGCAATAATTGGTGTAAGGGCTGCCAATCCTTTGCCATGAACAATATCATGTAATCCGCTAGCTGGATGTTCGAGTCCATGAGGTGCAGTTACTCCTGCTATTCCTATCACCATTCCACCTAATGTACTTGCTAAAGTTACACTATCCCATGCATCTAAATCACTTGGATCATTGTACACCTTAATTAAGTTCTCTGATAATAATTTTATTCCATAAAATGCTTTCATATCTGTTAACGGCTGTCCTATTTTTGATAAATAGGCTTCCATATTATGTGCTAACGCATCAAATCCAACAGATGCAAGTATGCCCTTTGGCATTGTCACCATAAGTTCTGGATCAATAATTGATGCTTTTGCAATAATTATATTTGTTCTAAGGGATTTCTTATCCTTAGTTTCAGGATTTGTAAGAACTGAAAAACAGTTTCCTTCACTTCCAGTCCCACATGTTGTCGGAACTAGAACTATAGGCAATGCTTCACTCCCTTGTTTAATACCAAATATATATTCTGATATATCTCCAGGATTTTTAGCTGAAAAGGCTATACTTTTGGCTGCATCCATAATACTTCCACCACCAAGCCCTAAAACAACATCACATCCAGTTTCTTTGATAACATCTACACCTTCATATACAGTTGTAGTAAGTGGATTTTGCTCTACTTTATCAAAAATTTCATATTGAACTTTTGCTTCATTTAACAAATCTATGGTTTTATCAAGTAAACCACTTTTTTTTGTACTGTTTCTACCAGTTACAATAAGCGCTTTCTTTCCATACTTAGCAACCTCAGTTCCTATTTCATTACTTCTCCCTCTCCCAAATAGAAGATTTATTGGTAAATTATAATTAAAATTCATTTTAACTCCCCCTAAGTAGTTTAATTGTTGATTCTAAACTACCGATAATTTCTGTTTATCTTAGCATTTTCTTATAATCTTAATTTTCAATAAAAGAATATAAAAAAGTGGCTGCGCCACGCTCCTTCGGAGAAATATATTAAAATATAAATCAAAACTATAGAGATTTACTTTTC
>NZ_JBJIAB010000009.1:0-145705 GCF_045310795.1 Candidatus Clostridium helianthi | reverse complement strand
TCCTTTTTCATATCCATAGAACATTCCATACCAGTTTGTTGCAAGTCTTATTGCATTGAATCCTATGAAGAAAATTAATGGTCCAATTATACTTCCTGTAAGTGCAAGTCCTGCTCCTAATGCTGCAAGCACAGGTCTTAGTGTTCCCCAGAATATTGGGTCTCCAACTCCGGCAAGTGGTCCCATAAGACCAATCTTAACACCACTTATTGATGCCTCATCTATATCTGCCCCATTTGCCTTTTGTTCTTCCATGGCTGCTGTTATTCCCATAATTGGCGTTGCCATAAATGGTTGTGTATTAAAGAATTCCAAATGTCTTTTAAGTGCTGCACTTAATTCGTCACCTTTATATAATTTCTTCAAAGCTGGAATTAATGTAACACAAAAACCTATTGCTTGCATTCTTTCAAAATTAAATGATCCCAATAAGAAATTTGAACGGATAAACATTTTTACTATATCACTTTTATTTAATTTCTTTTCACTCATTATTTTATCTCCTTTCTGTACTTACATTAACTCTGAATCATCAATATCATCAATACTTCCTGTTCCTGCTACTGCTACTTTACCCTCATTAGCTATTGATTTTATATGGAATATTGCTGCAATAACACCTACAGCACCAAAACCAATTAAATTGAAGTTTGTAAATGCTGCTAGTAGGAATCCAATGAAGAAGAATGGTAGTAATGATTTACTATTCATCATATTCATTACCATTGCATAACCAACAACTACTATAAATCCACCTGACACTTGAAGTCCTCTTGTAATAACTTGTGGTATAGCTGCAAGTGCTGCATTTACTGCATCTGTTCCTGCAAGTACTCCTACTATGGCTGCTGGTATCGCTACACGTATTGCTTGAAGTGATAGCCCTAGTATATGACACATTTCTATTCCTCTTGTGTTACCCTTTTCAGCATATTTATCAGCTAAGTGTTGGAAAAATACAGTTATTGTTCTCACAAATATAGTAAGAACTTGTCCTGCAGCTGCAATTGGTACTGCTACTGCTATACCTGCTCCAATTGATTGTTTACCGATTATAACAAGTATTGCTGAAATTACACTTGCAAGCGCCGCATCTGGTGCCATAGCTGCACCAACATTCATCCATCCTAATGCTAACATTTCAAGTGTTCCACCTAGTATAATTCCTGTTTTAATATCCCCTAGTACAAGTCCAACCAATGTACATGCAATTATTGGTCTATGAAATTGTGCCTCATCAAGTACACTTGCCATACCAGTAATTGCTGCAACTATTACTAATAAAATTAATTGTAAAGTGCTCATTTGTAAATTCCCCTCTTTCTTTTAATTTATATATAAAAACTTTTTTAAATTTTATATATCTAATCTTTTAACAGGATTTATTATTCCTTCCATCAAAATCTAAGAGTTTTTAAAGGATCTTATCTTTGGTTTTTAGGTAAAATTTATGTCTATATAAGTTGTAATTCTTTAAATTTGTCCATCAAATTTACTTTAGGATCTTTTGCTAGTTTCCTCACCTCTAATTCGATGCCTTTTTCATTAAGCTTTTTAAATGCCTCAATATCAACATCATTCATGCACAATGCATTTGTAACCTGTTTATCTCCAGCTTTATAGCACATTCCTCCGACGTTTACAGATTTAATAGGTACTCCACCTTCAACCATTCTTAATACATCTGTAGGGTTTGTAAATAAGAATAAAGTTTTAAAACTGTCAAATTTAGGATTATTATATGCTTCAATTGCCTTTGCTATTGGAAGCACATATGCTTTTATCCCTGGAGGCGCTACTTGAATTACTAATTGTTTTCTTAAGTCATCTGCTGCAACTTCATCACTGCAGGCAAATATTCTATTGCATCCACTATACTTTGTCCAAACTGTTGCAACTTGTCCATGTATTAATCTGTCATCTATTCTTACAAAACTAATTTCCATCTTTATATCTCACCTTTCAAATTTCATATTATAATTAAATTCATGTAATTCTTATACTAACTAATCATAGGTTGCTATATTATCTCATCATCTAAATCCTCTGCAATATTTTTAGATAAAGTTCTTATAGCCTCCTTTCCCGAATTTTCTGCAATTGATAAAAGTTCTGACACACTTGAAAAATCTCTACTTCCTAGAACCTCTAATATCATTGGGAGATTAACACCTGTCACAATTTCCATATTCTCATGCTTCATTGCAATTATGCTCGCTGCATTAAATGGACTTCCTCCAAAAAGGTCTACCATGAACAATACGCCATCTGTTGAATTCATTTTTTCTATAAGTGAATTGTATTTTTCAACTAGAGCATCTATACCCTCGCCTGGCTGAAAAGTAACACTTCCCACATTTTCTTGGACTCCAAAAATCATTTCAGCTGATTTAAGGATTTCTTCCGAGAATATACCATGAGTACCTATGATTACTGCTATCATTATTTCATCATCCTTTCCTGCTACATATATTATTTCTATACCAATATACCTAGCAATTCCCATGCCAAAAAAAGTGTGTCAACAAATACCTTTCTCCAAACATGAATTCTAAACGCATACAATGCGGATAAGTTTTCACCTTGACACTCTAAAGTATTATTTGACACACTTTTAATTGTATTTTGACACATTATTTTTCTTATATAAACTAAATTTAACACACATCTATAACATCAATCATATAGTATAGCTCATCATCCGTCAGCTCTATTGATAAAGCTTCTTTAAATATTAAATTTGCTCTTCTTAACACTTCCAGATATCTTGGATTTAATTCTGAATCAGATGAATCATATACCAGTCCATTATTTAAAAGCATCCTTTCTAATGCACATGCAACATGAAACATAATTCTTAGTTTAGTTGGATTCTCATAATGTACATTCAAAGATTTTTCGATAGATTTTATAAAATCATCTAATAACGAATATATCTTTTCAGGATTAAGAAAGGTTAAAATCTCTGTTAAAGTTTGCTTACAAAGATTTTTTAAAACAATCTGATTTTCTCCTTTTATAACCGGATTAATATCCTTTCCTTCAATTATATTTCTTAAAATATTTTCTCCAGATCCATCAATTAGTTCTTCAATCGATATAAAGGGAATTCCCATATTAGGATTTGCTATTCCCACAAGTGCTAAAATTTTATTTTTCCGCGAAATCTGTTTTATTGACTCATTTAGATTATTTAATCCTACTGGGATTATTCTAACATTATCGTTAATTGAGATATTCTTTGCTACAGCTTCAACTAACTCTTTGAGTTTAATTGCAGCGCCCTTACCTGTTGAGCAAATTGTAATTATAGCATTCTCCTCTCCCATTTTACCTTCTGTCATCATATTATTCGTATATCCTCTAAAATCAGTAATTAAATATGAATATACTGAATTTAGATCAGCATCAAAAATTGAGCATTTTCTGACTGCTTCTAGTACTAGAGCCGTTGATACCATATCAATACTCTTAATATTTATCTTGGTCTTTTTCGTTATAGCTTCACCAAAACTATTTAAAGATCCCATATCTACTAAAAGTAATACACCTTTCCCTTCATCTACTTGCTTAACTTTTTCAATAACACTGTCTATAATATCAGCAGGTTTTCTTTCAAGCGGCATATCAACTGCTGCAATATTATCTGCATCAAAAAGTTTTTTAGCCACTGCCACCATGCTTGTAGCAGTGCTTGTACCATGAGATGCAACTACTATTCCAACTCTTTCTTGATGTGATAATTCTTGTATTGAGCTTAGAAGTAAAGCTAAATATTCTATTTCAACTTCTGGAATTATTAAGTTATATCTATCCTCTATTAACTTATGAATCTCTTTAGCTACTCCATATTCTTTACTATTAGATGATAATGTTAACTCAATATTTGTTGAAAATGATACTGTGTTTTTCTTTATACGATTAAATAACGCGCTGAAATGTAGGCTTATAGCATATATAAATCTATCACTTAACTTTCTGCTCAATCTATTTTCAGCTAACATTTTTATTTCTTCAGCAAAATCAACAATATCTTTATCAACAATTTTCAGTAAACCTTCTCTACGATACGCATCATTCTTGAATCTAGCATAAAATTGCTTTAAATGAACATTTATATCTGTTGTTATATAATTTTTAATATCCTGGTCACTCATGCCTTCTTCTTGTAAGACAAACGCCTTGTCCTCTATAATATTGTAAATATTAAATGGTGGCTCATAAGCGTCAGTCTCTAAAAAAGTTTTATTACCATCAGGTTTAACCACTAATGTACTAGGAACCCTTCCCCAAAAATTGGAATCATCTTTTATTTTACCTTCAAAATTAACTATCCCATTTCTCATGCTTTCTGGTAGTAAATCTAAATTTATCTCAATACATTTATCTGTATTCATGCAATTTAGAAATCCTGTGGCACAAACTAGCTGTATATTTGACTTTAATTGACCCACATTTCCATATGTTGTACTTCCAATTAATGCTTTTATCGACTCCGATGAAATTTTAATAGTCTTATTTACCCGTTGAGCTTCCTTAGAAAGTAAATAGTGTATAAGTTCTAATTTATCTTGTAATGATCTCTCTTCAAAATTCGGAATAACTATGGTTATAGGAATTCTTCTAATAAAAGTATTTAGTAATGTAGAATTAGGATCTTCTGTTGTAGCACCTATTAACAATACATTAGCTTTGCGCTGCCTATCTGTTTCTCCAAGCTTATTATAGGTTCCTGTATCCATAAAATAAAAAATCATTTCTTGCCCTTCAGGTGGTAATCTATGTATCTCATCTAAGAATAGTATTCCTCCATCAGCCTTTTCAACAATTCCCTCTTTTTCCTTATCAGCTCCTGTAAAAGCCCCCTTAATATGTCCAAAAATATACGATAAAAGTAATTGTGGATTATTAGCGTAATCTGCACAATTGAAAACAACAAAAGGCGCATCTTCAGGTAACTTTTTTATATATTTTGAATACTGGTACATTATATTAACAAATAAGCTTTTTCCAACTCCTGTACTTCCAATTATCAAGGTGTGAAGTCCATTAGGAGGATATAAGAGCGCAGCCTTTGCTTGTTCGATTTGATTTTTTAGGCTAGTATTAGCTCCAATTAAATAGTTAAAAGGAGATTGCTCTTCATCTCTTACCACATCTTCACTCGAGGCAAATTTCATTATATCTGATATCTCTTCCAAGTCGTCTGGTAACTTTACAGATAATATTTCCTCAAAACTTTTTCTATCAAAGTAAAGAACAGGTCTATTTTTAATCTTGATAATTTTAGAATCTCTACATAGTGTATTAAGTTCCCTTGATACGTTACTTCTTAATATTTCAAGATGTTCTCCTATCTCTTGCGCGCTAAATCCTTTAACTTCTAAGAGCTTATCCTTTGTAAATTTTTTTGAGCTATTTTCGATATAATTGTAAATCCTATCAATACGCTTCATGATGCTCACCTTCTTTTAGATTTGTCTATAATTAATAAAAAACTAACTCTTTCAAGTAAATATATAGTATCCTTTTACTAAAAAAATTACAATATACTTAACCAAAAGAGTCAGTTAAAATCAATCACTATAAATTTACTATATACTTGAAGCTTTTAGACCAATACCTGAATCTAGTATTACTTTATTTCTAATATATCTTTTATAACCTCTCCACCAATTATCATTCCTGCAACCGGAGGAACAAATGATATACTTCCCGGTATTTGTCTTTTAATAGCGCACTTCTTAGTACCACCAGTACAAACACATCCTGTTTTACATGTAACAACATCATCATAGTTAGGTTTTATCGGAACTTCTTCTGAATAAACTACCTTTAATTTTTCTATTCCTCTTTTACGTAACTCAGATCTCATAACCTTAGCCAAAGGACAAATTTTCGTTTTAAATATATCTGTAACTTTAAATTGTGTAGGATCTAATTTATTACCAGTTCCCATAGAACTCATTATTCTTATGCCCTTTTTATAACAATATTCTACTAAACCTAATTTAGCTGACACTGTATCTATTGCATCAACTACATAATCTACATCATCAGGAATTATAGACTCTATATTTTCTTGTGTAACAAAAATTTGATGTGTTATAACATTGCATGTTCTATTTATAGATAATATTCTTTCTTTCATCACTTCTACTTTAGGTTGACTTATTGTCTTATATGTAGCATGCACTTGTCTATTTAAATTTGTTAAGCAAACAGTATCATCATCAACTATGATTAACTCACCTACTCCTGCTCTTGCAAGAGCTTCTATAGTGTAACTTCCAACTCCACCTACTCCAAAAACAATAACTTTACTATGTTTTAATTTATCTAATCCATCTTTACCTATCAAAAGTTCAGTTCTTGATAAAGAATGTTGTGCTGTCATAAATTTTCTCTCCTTATTATCTTATACTTTTAATTGATATTATAACACAAAAACAATCGAAAATTGGCAGTATAATTATTATATATTATAGCCTTAATAATGATTATTTACATATATATGTTAATTAATACCAAAGCCTTTCTTTTACCCTCACATGGAGTGCACAAATAATTTTACAAATTTATCTATTAAATTGTCAAACTAATGATTATAATATATATTAAGTATCATATATGTTTAACCAAAATATTTATTTTACTATAATTTATTGAATTTAGTATGGATATGATGAAATTTACTGCTTTTGTTCATATTAAGAACTTGTTCATTTCTAGTTTCTATATATTGCTCAATAAATTTACATAATAATTAAATATATACATAGGTTATATCATATTTATTAATTAATTATTTTAGGAGGCTCACTTTATATATGATTATTGGAATAATTGCTGCTATGGCAGAAGAATTAGAACTATTACTAAATGATTTAACTATTGAAGAAAAAAAAGATAAGGCTAATATGACTTTCCACAAAGGAAAATTATATGGAAAAGATGTTGTAGCTGTAGTTTGCGGTATCGGTAAAGTTAATTCAGCTATTTGCACTCAAATATTAGCATCTGAATACAAAGTAGATAAAATTATCAATGTAGGAGTTGCTGGTGGAATAGGAAAAGAAATTTATCCTGGTGATATTGTTGTTGCTGAAAATTTAGTTCAACATGACATGGATACTACAGCTTTCGGAGATAAGGTTGGGCAGATTCCAAGACTCGATACATTTGACTTTAAATGTGATAAAGAAATGGTTTCTATAGCTAAGAATGCATGCGAGAAAATTGCAGAATTAAATAGTTTTACAGGAAGAATCGCTTCTGGTGACCAATTCATAGCAAATATAGAAAAAATTCATTGGCTTGATCAGGAGTTTGGAGCAATATCTTGTGAAATGGAAGGCGCTAGTATAGCTCAAGTTTGCTATCTAAACGCAATTCCTTTTGTAGTTATAAGATCTATTTCTGATAACGCAAATAATGGTGCTCATATGGATTATGAGAAATTTGTACCAATCGCAGTTAAAAATTCTACTAGAATAATAAAACAAATGTTAGAAATGATGTAGTAAAAATAATATCTTAATATATAAAGGCCATCTCTTGAAAGTGTCTAAACATATTTATATACACTTACAAAAGATGGCTTTCTTTATATTAATGTCTTCCTATTTAAAATACTATTCTACAGTAAACATCTTTAATTCCTCTTGCAATTTATATGATATTTGTTGCAAATTGCCAGCATACTCTGTTAATTCTGCCATTGTTGCATTTACTTCCTGAGCTGATGCTGTAACCTCTTCAGATATTGATGCCGATTCCTCTGAAACCGCTGCTATATTTTCAATTTGTGTCTTAACTTCTTCTTTATTTAATTTCATTTTTTCATTTAAGACCTTAATATTTTCTATTGCGCCTGTTAAAGGAATTATAGAATCAACTATTTCATTAAATATACTTTCTGTTTCCTTTATTGCTTGTCCTTGTTTCTGTGACATTTCTCTACTTTCTTTCATAGCTATTTTAGTAGAATCGCTCTTATTATTTATTTCTGAAACAATTGCTTTTATTTCATCTGTAGATTTTTTTGATTCTTCTGCTAGTTTTCTGATTTCTTCTGCAACCACCGCAAAGCCTTTTCCTGCTTCTCCAGCTCTTGCAGCTTCTATACTTGCATTTAAAGCTAAAAGATTAGTTTGTTCAGTTATTCCTGCTATTACGTCCGATATATAATTTATTTTATTTATACTTTCTCCCATTTCATGAACCATGCCGCCAGACTTAATTGCATTTTCTTTAGACTTTTCAGCTTTAAATATCAAGTCATTAAGTATAGATAATCCTTGAGTACCTAATTTCTCAGCTTCACCAGCTAACTCATTAATATGATTAGTCTCTCCATCAACTTCATCTATCCTATTTGATAATTCTTCAGTACTCGTTGCAACCTCTGTTGCTGATTGCGCTTGATTTGTAGCTCCATTTGCAACTTCTTGTATTGCATTTGAAACTTCTGATACTGATGCAGTTGTTTCCTCAGACATACTAGATATATTTCCTGATGCCTCCAATAAATCAGATGATGTATTTTGAATTCCTTTCAATAACTTCGAGATATTCTCTACCATAAAATTAAAGTTATCTCCAAGCTCAGCGAATTCATCTTTAGCCGTTACAATTATTCTTTTACTGAAGTCTCCTTCAGCTACTGTACTAAACGCTTCTTTTAATTTATGTATTTCTTTCACAATATACGATGCTGAAATCATTGATATAATTATTCCTATAATTACACATAATAAATTAGCAGTAATAACTGTTACCTTCATTGTTAAAACATTATTTGTTACTTCTTTGCCATCAATTATACCTACCATTTTCCACCCTGTTAAAGCATCTGTTTCTTGACAGGCATAAAATGCTTTCCCATTATTTTCCCAATTATATACTCCTCTTTCTTCATTTTTAGCTGATTCCCAAAATGGTAATTTACTAATATTATCATCTATCTCTTTATTATTATTGTTATTTGCTACTACATCTCCATCGTTATCAACTAGTACTATGAATCCCGTATTCAGTAGTTTTATGTTACTAATATATTCTTGCATGGAGTCTAAAGACATATCTATTACTATTACCCCAGTGATTTGTCCATTATTATCTTTAACAGCCTGAGCAACTGTCATTACTTGCTTTCCTGTTACGCTATCTTTATATGGTTTTATGTATACAACCTTTCCATCAGCTTCCTTAGCTTTCTTATACCATTCCCTTTCTTTATAATTGAAATCATTAATATTCATCGTTCCACTATCTAATACAAGCTCTCCATATTCAGTTGCATATCCTGCATTAATAATTCCATTTATTGAATCCTTAGTATCTTTAAACATACCTTGTACATATTTAGATATTAGTGCATGATCTACTTGCGGATTTGATAAATCTTTGATATCGGCATTTTTCGATATCACTCTCAATTGAGTATTTAAAATTTCTAGATATTGCGAAAAACCTTTATCAACTTCTTTAATAGTTTGCACACTTGTAGTCTTTAAATTATTCTCCAAAACAACATTAGACTTAAAAATTGCTACTAATCCAACAGTTATAGTTGGAAGTAGAAGCATAATGATAATTCCAATCACTATCTTTCTAAACAGCTTACTATTTCTATTCATTTCATTAACACTCCTATAAACTTTATCTTTTTCTAGAATAAACTCCATTCATATACACAGTACTACAAATAATAAATATAAACACAACTTATTTGTAATAATATAGCTTAACAGGGCAAATATAATATTTTCATGATAACATTGTATTTTACTATATTCAAGTAGTCGAAAATAAGCTAATTGAATATACTTAATCTTAATATTCACTTTTACTACCAAATATAAATGTTAAGCTAATCTTATATCTAATCCGACCTAATTACGTTATTATCATAAATAATTATTTTTGATTACAAAGATTTTTAATTTTTATCAATAAAATAGAGTCATCTTATACCAGAAACCTGATCTAAGATAACTCTATTTTTTGCTATATGATATTAATTTTTATTTCCACGAAATATTTGCATCTCTTCTTGGAACAGTTCTAACATATTTCACATTAGGATATCCAACAACCATGCATGTTACAATTTCTTCTTTACCTTTTAAACCAAGCAAGTCTCTTATTTCATCATTTCCTTGTGCCGCCCTTGTAAAGAATCCACTAAAAAATGTTCCAAGACCTAACGCATTAGTCATAAGTTCCATATTGGATGACGCTAAAGAAGCATTCACAGTCGAATCTGAAACTGCAAGAATCAACGCAGGTGCATTAAAAAATAATTTATCATTCTTCTTAGAATCCTCTTTATAATCATTATACATTTTAATCCACATTTGTGCATATCTCTTGAAAGGTAAAGTTTGTGGATTTAGATTTTTAAGCATTTCTTCCCCTCTAAGTTTTAGGTTTCTTAAAGCCATTTCCTTTAATAATTCAATGTTATCTTCTACAACCACATACGAAACATTTTGACTATTAGTTCCAGTTTGAGTGAATCTACCAGCCTCAATAATTTTTAATATCTTTTCTTTTTCTACTTCTTTATCTTTAAATTGTCTTGTAGTCCTCCTAAATTTAATAAAATTAAGAAGTTTCTCTGATTCTATCTTAAACTCAGACTCATTATAATCTTTTACATCTTCCATATTATATTCATCTGTAGATACTGCTTCTTTAGGACAAACTGCAATACAGTGTCCACACTTCATACATCTAACATTTTTAATTTCTGCCTTGTTCCCATTTATTTCAATATCATTAGGAAAACAATCTTTAACACAAAGTCCACATCCCACACACTTTTCTTTATCTACAATCATCATAGTATAATTACTCCTTTTATATTAAATTCATCTATTATTATTTTTAAGTGCTAACAATATATTTATATAAATTTGCCTGCCTATTTCATCTTAGACATTTTACAATTTGCTAGTTCATTAACTAAATTTTCAATTGTTTTTTCTCTATCTTCTTTTTTATAGAAGTCAAATCCCATTTCATTTTTTATATTTTCTGCTTTTAAAAATATGTAATTTAGATATCCTGCAATCAAATAGTTCTTAATCCAGAACTTATGCATGTCATCTCCATAAAGTTCTCTAAGACACTTATTATACGACTCCTCTGAATCTAGTAGATGTGCTGTCATCTGATTACTCTCCAGGTCATCTAAAATCGCAATCTTAGAAATTTCAGAATTATCTGCAATAAAGTTTGCAACTTCTTTTAATATGAAAGTAAGTCTATTAATTGCTGATTCATTATTCTTTGATTTCATTTTCTCACTTAAAGATCTCGTTGCACAGCTCATAACCTTTTTTACTGCTAAACGAATTAAATTATCTTTACTCTGGAAATGATAATTTACCATACCATTACCCAGTCCTGCTTTCTCAGTAATATCTTTTACAGTAATTTCACTAGGCTTTTTACCTTCACATATCATATGTATAGTAACAGCTATCAACTTTTCTTTAGCATCATTTTCTCCCATATTGTCACCTCCTATTTCTATAATACTTTATGTGTTGAATAGCATACTGTATATCATACAGTATACTATTCAACATTTATTTGTCAAGCTAACGAATTTTTATAAATAAAAATCACCGCAAAATGCAGTGATTTTTTTATCCCTATTTATAAATTCTCAAGAGTTAATTTTATTACATAAATCTTCGTGATAGAGATACTACAAAGCTTGATGTAAAAAATACTCCTAAAAATGATTCTAAACCAACAACCATCTTCATCCAATTCAGTGGAATTATATCGCCGTATCCAACCGTCGTAAATGTTATTATTGTAAAATATAATGTATTACCAAATTTACTAATTAAAAAATTAATATCAAAATTTGAAGTCTTAAACATTTCAAATACTGCTATGAATAGATTTTTTGAATTCAATTGAACATCTTTGCACATAAGCAGATTCGGAAAAAAACAGTATAGTAAAAAAAATGATATAATCACCACTATCATAGATAATAGTGTTCTCTCCCAACTTGTATAATACTTCGTGGTTATTCCAATTAAATAATACAGCAAATTAGAATTACCTTTATTTTTACTTTTTCTTTCCAGTCTCTCATACTTCTTAAAATAATACAGCGTTTCTAGATATTGATCTATCCTTCCGCTCGATTTATATACATCTGATACAATCAAAAAATTCCATTTTGTTTTTTTAAAGTCATTATCAAAAATCAAAGGCTTGTACTTTTTATTTTCCAACAACTCGTACTCCAGATAACACTTATCTGAGAAATTAGTCTTGTACAAACTAAACTTACCTTTAAGATCATCAAAATTAATTTCTGATTTTTTATAAAAAGAACATTGTAAAAAACTTAATTCTCCATTTATATCTAACTCTAACTTACTTAACCCTTCGAACCTACAATCAACAAAACACAATTCTTTTTCCCCTTTGATTTTATCCAAAATAAAATCATTTAGTATATTAACTTCTTGAAAAAGTAAATTTTCTTTAAATATAGATGCATTTCCATAGAACTTTCCAAACTCAGAATTTTCCACTACTATGCTTTCTTTAACTATAGTTTCACTTATTCTTAACTTATCACAATTTATGAACCTTACAAACATGTTATTTCTTATTAAGCAATTATTAATTTTTATTCTTTTATAATCTCCACCTAATAATTCTATATCCTCAACAAACTCACAATTATTAAATATCAATAACGAGGAATTATTTATTTCATTATTAGAATAACTATCAAATCTAAATTTCTTTAAAAATATCGTATTATAAAATTCTCCTAAAATATTATTACATTCAAATGCCACTAATAAGTCACTTCTATCTTCTATATGACCTTTATGGTTATCAAGATATTCCAATAGCTCTTGCTCTGTAGAAATGACTCTATATTCTAATATAACTCCATCTTTATCAATCAATATAAAATCATCTGTTTCTTTAATATCTTTTCCTAGCTCTAATTCATCAAAGCCTTTAGTTAATACTTCTCTATTCATTATCTACCTCATCCTAAAGTATATATAACTTTTATTTTATTATCTATAATAGTGCAAAAACACTTGAATAATTTTACAACTGAATAAAATAAAAAAACATCTATGATAAATCCTTGTTATAATTGAGTTACCACACAACAATGACAGCAAGGAGCTATACATAAATGTTTCAGAATACAATTATATCAGATGAGCTATCAATATACAATTTTTTAAAACAACTAAATTTTGATTTTTACTTAACTAAGCCTCAATTAAGGCATTTAGAAAATATAATGAATGCTATGATATCAAAGGGTTATAACGGTAAAATTTCCGACATAGCGGAGCTTGTTCCTTCGAAACATCGAACTAGTATTACTAGATTTTTTTCAAATAGTAATTGGAATGAAAAACTTTTAGAAAGAGCATTAAAAGCATATATCATAGAACTTATTTGGGCTAAATCAAGAGAATCCAAACAGCCAATATACTTTATTATTGATGACACTATTTCTGAAAAGACAAAGCCCTCGTCAAAGGCTAAAAATCCAATTGAAAAGTGTTCGTTTCATAATTCTCATCTAAAAGGTAAGAATGTATATGGTCATCAAATAGTAGTTTCTTTACTATCGTGTGACGGATTAGTGCTACCATACTCAATTGATATTTATGATAAAGAATATATGAGTAAAATAGAATTAACTCAAAAATTAATTACAACACTTCCAAAGCCTGAAAATAAAGGCTATGTGTTAGCAGATAGTTGGTATAGTTGTAAGGATATTTTTAATGCTTCTGAAAAAGCCAGCTATAGCTATATTGGTGCTTTAAAAACTAATAGGGTCATTTTTCCGTATGGCCATGAAAGACTAGGAATAAAACTTCATAAGTTTGCTACATTATTAAAGATTGAAGACTTTGACCTCGTCACCGTCAAAGACAAGCAATACTACATTTATAATTATGTTGGCAACTTAAAAGATAGAAAGAATGTTTCTATTGTTTTAAGTTATCCTAAAGATGCTTTCCAAAAAGATGGCGCATTGAAAACTTTTATTTCCTTAGAGAAATCATTAGCACCGTTAGATATTTTAACTCAATATACCGACCGATGGGCAATCGAACCATTTTTTAGAGATTGCAAAACGTACTTAGGACTAGATGGATATCAAGTAAGAAGTGGAAAAAGCATTAATAGATATCTAATTATAATGTTAGTAAATTATAATTATTGCAAAATATACTGTACTGATTCTCTTCACTTTAATACTGGATATAAAGCTGCTAAAAAAAATTTAGAAAAGTCCAAAGTAATATATATTTACAAAGCTGCCGCAAGCGGTACGCCGATAGAAAAAATTTTTGAGTCATTAAAAATAGCTTAAGAATCTGTTTTTTTATTCAACTGTAAAATTATTCAAGAAAAACTGCACTATTATAGTTATTATATATTATTTACCACACAGCTTCCATAATAATGCGAACTGATGAAAATTAATATATCACTTAATTTATATTTTTGAATATATTATAAAGATATAACGAATATATTCAGGAGTAAAAAATGCTATCAAAACAAGAGTTTATTAACCAATCTTTAGAATTAAACTTATTCTTTCTAAGAATTATGCGGGAACACTCGATATTTATTGAAGCAGCCCTACCACCAAAGAACAAAGATCTTATAAGCCAAGCTGATGCTTTTAAAAATGAATTTACAACTTTACTATCTCGTGCCATATTACTATCAGATGGAGTTATCCCTTTCGAAACATTAGATTCCAATGAAATAATCACAAAATATACTATGGATGCTGAAAAAGCTACTCAATTTGCTACTGGAATTTTTATAGACTCTAATATAACTTCTATGGAAAAGTCATTAATATCTGGTATGAGAAATAGTGATACATCTATGCTAACCGATAACGTATATATGCTTAACCACCAATCTATAGCCGCAACTAATATGATTATTAAATTTAAAACAAAACTTAGAAATGACGTCTTATCTTGCAAGGTATTTACAACTTTATATCCTGCAGTTCTAAACCATGTGCTTAGTGAAGCAATAATATTTACAGAACTTCTAACACGATTGCAAAGTGGTGTCGGAATTGGTACTAAGAGAGATATACTGATACTTGAAAATTTTTGGGATGATAAGTTAGCAGAACATTCATTTACTATTAGAGGAATGCTAGATCCTACCGAAGTAGAATTATTCACTATAGCTAATAATTTTGGAAAAGAATTCGAGACATTGAGAGATGAGGCTTCCGATATGGATAAATCAGCAGAAGATTTGTCTGAACTTACTGAGACTACCTTAAGTGCAGCCACTAATCTCAGAAATTTCAAAGCCCAGAGTACTGAAGGCCTTTTAACTTGTAAAATAAAATCAATAATTCTACCACTCTTTGCTGATCATGTTCTTAGAGAATCAAATCACTATATAAACTTATTAAAATCCTTCAGCAACATTTAAATTCATTTAATTTGAAGTAATTTATAACTCAAAATAGCCAAGACAGTTAAATTAATTTCGTCTAAATATATCTCTCGATTGATTAGTAGAACATATATTTATCAATCAAATATAAAAATGGCATAAGTATTAAATATTTATGTTATTGTTCACACATTATAAACAAAGTTATCAACAGAATCTGTTGATAACTTTGTTTATAATGTGGATCTTTTTACTATTAATAAATCTTCTTTTCATCATAGTTTTTATTTTATAATGAAGTTAATCTTGAAATTTTTTCAGATGTGTTTATAATTAGTTGTTGTAGCAATTATTTGTAAGCCAATTATATTTACAACAACTTTATTTACTGGAGGTAATTATATGTTTGAATCTTATGACCAAGATATTGGAATGTTAACAAATAAAGTTTCTAAGAAATTAACATCTTATCTAAATAATAAATTAGAAAAATTTAATATTACAACTGAGCAATGGACAGTAATACTAAAACTCTCTAATCAGAATAAAATAAGTCAGAAACTTTTAGCTGAGGTTTCAGGCAAAGACCAATCCACTTTAGCTAGAATACTTGATATACTTGAAAGAAAGGCTTTCATTGAAAGACATCCAAGCAAAGAAGATAGACGTTCCTTTGAAATTCATATAACAGATAGTGGTTTAAATCTTGTTGAAGAGGTTTCTCCTTTTTTAGAAGATTTATTTAATAAATTACTTAAAGATATATCTCATGAAAAACTGGATGCATATAATGCGGTTCTTTTAAAAATTGATAACAATATAAATGACTTATAATACAAAAGGAGAATTTAACATGGAAATGAAAAAGAATTTAAAAACCTCAAAACTTTGGACCAAAAATTATATATTTATGCTACTTTCAAATTTATTTATATACTTAGCTTTTTATATGTTAACTCCAACTCTTCCTGCATATGCCAAGCTATGTGGTGGTAATAATTTAGAAGCAAGCCTAGTTGTAAGTACATTTTCAATAACTTCTTTACTTGTTAGATTATTCATAGGCAATATTATGGATAGGATTGAAATCAAACCTCTGCTGCTTTTAGGCGCTCTAATACTTGCTGGAAGCACGCTATCATATATCTGGCTTCCAATAGATGCAATAATATTGGTTCGCGTTATTCAAGGCATAGGTTGGGGACTTGCTTCTACTGGTGCTGCTGCAATTTTTTCTAATATTGTACCAAAAGAAAAACGCGGTGAGGGCATGGGCTACTATTCTCTTTCAATGATAATATCCATGGCATTATCCCCTATGGTTGCAATAGTAATAATGAATTTATACAGTTTTAAAAATATTGTTCTTATTTCAATAACTTTAGTAGGTATTGGTATTATATTTCTCAGTCAAGTTAAATCAACTATAAAAATCTCTTCAACATCTAGTACAATTTCCAAATGCTCATTAAAAGATTCCTTTGAAAAAAAAGCTGCCTTACCTTCTTTATTATGCTTTTTTCTTGTAATCACATTATGTGGAATTATGAGTTATATAATGTTATACGGACAGGAGCTAAAAATATCTTCTATTTGGATTTATTTTATTGGATTTGTTGCAATGATTTTAATAACACGTCCTCTTGTTGGAAAAATATTTGATGAAAAAGGACATGCTGTAGTAATATTACCCGGCTCAATTTGCTTAATAATAGGTCTTATAACGCTCTCCTATGCAAACTCTATTTTAATGCTTATACTCTCCTCCTTATTCTACGGGCTTGGGTATGGTGCCGTTCAGCCTTCTCTTCAGGCTTGGGCTGTAAACCGATCTCCTTCTAATAGGCAAGGAGCTGCTAACGGAACTTTCTTATCTTCCATGGATTTATCCTATACACTTGGATCAATTCTTCTAAGTTTCATTGCTGAGCATAAAAGTTATGCAATTATGTATAGATTTTCTGCTATTTTTATAATTTTGCTTTTATTAATATACTCCTATTATGTTTTTATAGATAATTCTAAAGAACCAGAAATTATAGAAGAGAAACTTTCTTAGATTAAAAGGTTGTTGCATTAGTGGAATTCCACTTTGCTAACATCCTTCAATTCCTTTATTAATTCTAATTTTCTATTTATTAAATTCTAAATCATTTTATCTTATTTAAAGTCTGTATAAATTTATCCACAGATCCTTCCTCTTTAACTTAGATATATCCACATTAATCACAGATTTCTATAATAAAGTTTGCAAAAATGTGAGCAAAAAATTACATGAGAAAAGGGATAAGATCTATCAATATCTTATCTCAATACTCTCTCAAGCCTTGAAAATCAATACTCTAATCTTATCCCTCTAATTTTTTCCTATTTAAATTTCAATATAAAAATCAATATTGTTGATTCTTTTTCTTGTCCTTTTCAATAAAACCTTCAAACTTTTTTATCATGAAATCAATCTTTCTTATGATGTCGTCAAAGATTTTTGTTTAGGGACAACTATTGTGTTTTTATATTAAAGATTGACGAACCCCTCATTCTTCCAACACCCTTCCATCCACCTATCCATCCCATTCTCCCTCCCATCAAATCTTCAAAACATTCACACTTTATAATAAAGTCTGGAGAAAAATTGTTCACAAAACCATCAATTTCAGCCTCAATATATCCACATTAATCACAGATCTTTATAATAAAGTTTGCAGAAAACTAAACAGAAAAAAAGACATGAGAAAAGGGATAAGATTTATCATATTTTATTTCAATACTCTCTCAAGCCTTGAAAGTCAATATTTTAATCTTATCCCTCTAATTCTTTTCTATTTAAATTTCAATATAAATTTCAATATTTTTGATTCTTTTTTCTTGTCCTTTTGCCTTAAAATCTTCAATCTTTTTTATCATGTCGTCAAAGATTATTGTTGGAGGACAACTATTTTAATTCATGAATAAATAATCCACTTCTTAATTTAGGCTCAAACCATGTCGATTTTGGTGGCATTACCTCTCCAATATCAGCAACATCCATAATATCATGAACCTCTGTTGGATACATTGAAAAAGCAATCTTCATATCTGAATTAACTCTCTTTTCAAGCTCTTTGATTCCTCTGATACCGCCTATAAAGTCAATTCTATCTGATGTTCTTACATCTTCAATTCCTAAGATTGGTGTTAACACATTACTTTGAAGAATTGCAACATCAAGTTGCGCTATAGGATTATTTTCATCAAACGTTCCATCTTTTGCCTCTAATAAATACCATTCTCCTTCAACATCCATTCCAAATGTATGCTTCTTAGCAGGCTTTACAGGCGCATTATTTTCAGATTTAGTTACAATAAAGTTTTCTTCTAACTTTGTAATCAATTCTTCTTTAGTCATTCCATTTAAATCTTTAACAACTCTGTTATAATCCATAACCATTAGATCATTATCAGGGAAAGCAACTGCTAAGAAATAGTTAAATTCTTCCTCACCAGTATAATTTGGATTTTCGGCTCTTCTCTTAAGCCCAACTTTTACAGCGGAAGCTGATCTATGATGTCCATCTGCAATATATAAATAATCTATTTCTTTAAATAAATCAATTATTTCGTCTATAATAATTTCATTATCTACAACCCATACAATGTGAGTTATACCATCTTCGGCTACGAAATTATATATAGGTTTTCTTTTACTTTCATTCTGAATCCAAGCATCTATTATTTCTGATGCAATTTGATCTTCCTTGTATGTTAAGAAAATTGGCCCAGTATTTGCATCACAATAATCAACATGATTAATTCTATCTTGTTCCTTATCCGCCCTCGTAAACTCGTGTTTTTTAATTATATTATTCATATAATCATCTATGGATGCACAGAATACAATTCCTGTTTGAGATCTTCCATTCATTATTTGCCTATATATGTATAAACAAGGTTCCTCATCTTGAATAAATTCTCCATCTCTTATCATTCTATCAAGATTTTCTTTAGCCTTTGCATATACTTTAGGATCATGTACATCTATTTCTGGATCTAAATCTATTTCTGGTCTATCAACATGGAGAAATGAGTGTGGATTTCCAACCACCATTTCTCTTGCTTCATCACTACTCATTACATCATATGGTAAAGCTGCTATTTTTGAAGCTAATTCCTTAACTGGTCTAATTCCTCTAAAAGCTTTAACTATCGCCATCAAAAATTCCTCCTAAATTATAGATTAAAGAATTCCTTTATTACTGAAACTACTTCTTCACCTATTCTTGTTTGAGCTTCTTTAGTTGCAGCTCCAATGTGTGGGGTAGCACTAACTTTTGGATGGTTAATTAATTCTTCATTCTTAGTTGGTTCCTCTTCAAATACATCAATACCAGCTCCAGCAATTTCACCTTTATTAAGTGCTTCTATTAATGCTGCTTCATCAACAACCTTACCTCTAGCACAATTAATAAGATATGCTGTATTCTTCATTAATTCCAATTCTTTTTTTCCTATTAGGGAACCAGCCACTTTATCATAAGGTACATGAAGTGAAATAAAATCTGAAACCTTTAATACTTCTTCTAAAGATACAAAATCATAATCTAAATCATCATGTTTTCCTTCAATTGTATAATATACAACCTTCATACCCAAAGCAGTTGCCTTTTTAGCTAAAGATTGACCTATTCTTCCCATTCCAACGATTCCAAGTGTTTTACCCGCAATTTCAGTTCCTTCATATTTCTTTTTATTCCATTCACCATTTCTCATAGTGTAGTTAGATATCGCAATAAATCTTGCAAGTGCAAACATATGACCAATTGCAAGTTCTGCAACTGAATCTGAGCTTGCTGATGGAGTATTTCTTACTGTTACTCCTTTTCCTTGTGCAGCAGGAATATCTATGTTATCTATTCCAACACCAGCTCTAATAGCCAATTTTAAATTTCCGCCTGCTTCTGCTTCAAATACATCAGCTGTAAGCTTAGTAGCTGATCTAATAACAACTGCATCAAATTCCTTTAATTTCGCCCCCAATATATCTTGGTTAAAGTGTTCATTGACAACTTCTACTCCCAATCCATTCAATGCCTCAATTGACGCATTTTCTAATCCGTCGTTTGTTAATACTTTGATCATGTTTAAAATCCCCCTTAATTTAAATACGCTTATTGCTAATATTTCTAATAAAATTTATAAGCTTCAAACAATAACTAATTGTTATATCATAGTTATTAACTACTAATATTATTAGTCAGATAAATTATCCGCCTTTTCATAATAGCTAACATAAATTCACACAATTAATTATAATTCCACTACTAAAGTGCCATAAACAATATCCAATTCCCATATCCTATTAAACTTATCTGAATTGTAGAGCTAAAAAAATTGCATAGACTTAAATTCCTTATATTTCTATATAATTCTAAGCTTCTGCACCATATAAATTACTCTATAATAAACTTTAAATTTTATCTTTGGACTTGGAATATTTATTTCACTTCTTAAATCCTATCTTTTTTATTTTACTACTTATTTGGCTTTAATTCAATACTTTATGGGCCAAATTATGATTTTAATATTGATGCTTTTATACTGTTAAATCTATGTAAATATGTCTTAAAAATTGCTTAATATAAATCCTAAAGTATATATTTTCAAAATCCTAGTAATCGAGTACTTATACTTAATTCAGCTGGAAACGTAAAAACTCGCTTGCAATAGAATATATTAAATAGTTTTCTTTATAGGGACATGCTTCACTTTTGAGATTGCGTATTTCTATTATTTTTAAGAGCTATCTTCGGATTTAACTTAATTATATCTTCCTAAAAAATAAAAGAACTACTTTAAAATATAAGCATATTTTAAAGTAGTTCTTGCAATTTATTTAACTAAAGTTTATTATTTTTTACCTTCTACATAAGCATTTTTAAAGTAGATAGTGTTCATTACAGATACTCTAGCGCCTTTAACATAATCTTTTATACCTATTGTTCTAGTGTAATAGTATAAAGGAATAACTGGCATATCATTCATTAACATATCTTCTGCTTGATGCATTATATCAAATCTCTTTTGTGGATCTAATTCTTTCTTTGCAGCATCAATTAAAGCATCATATGATGGATTGTTATATCCGCAATTATTTTGATCTGATGTTGATTGGAACATATCTAAGAAAGTCATAGGATCCACATAATCAGCATTCCAACCATCTCTTGCAATCTCAAATTGTTTTTGAACTCTTGTTGTTAAGAATACTTTCCATTCTTGGCTTTGAAGTTCAGCATTTACTCCTATCTTTTTCCACATATCTTGAATCGCTTGCATTGTATCACCGTGACCAGACTCTGGGTTATAAAGTAGTTGAAGTGTTGGTAATCCTTGACCATCTGGATATCCAGCTTCAGCTAATAATTTTTTAGCTTCTTCTACATTTCCCTTTGGATCAAAATAAGTAGTTTTTTCTGTATAGTCTTTTCCATATGGACCTATAATTCCTTTTCCTACAATACCATGAGCAGGAATTTGGCCAGCCTTAGTAACATTATCAACAATTGATTGTCTATCAATTGCAAGATTTAAAGCCTTTCTTACCTTTGGATCACTTAAAACCTTAGCAGCATTTGGGTCTACAGCTTTTGCCTTATCTGAAACATTTACTGATAAGAAATAAGTTGCTAAATTAGGGAATGACTTAGCACTTCCATCTTTTAAAGCACCTTGTACATCAGATTTTGGAACTGTATCAACTACATCAAATTGACCTGATTTATAACTTGCCCATGCTGATGTTTCTTCTGCAACAAATTTTAAGTTTAACTTATCAAGTTTAACTTTATCTTTATCATAGTAATTTTCGTTCTTTTCTAAAACTACTGAGTCTTTTATTGTATAATTTGTGATTTTAAATGGACCATTAGAAACTAATGTCTTTGCATCATTTGCCCAATCTTTATTACTTTCAACAACCTTTTGATCTACTGGGAAGTAGTATGATTGTGCTGTTAACTCTAAGAAATATGGACATGGAGCTTCTAAAGTAACAACTAGTGTATTATCATCAGTTGCCTTTACCCCAACAGTATCCGCATTTCCTTTTCCTTTGTTATAAGCTTCTCCGCCTTTAAGATAGTATAATGCATAAGCGTATTCTGAAGCAGTTTCAGGATTTAATAATCTCTTCCACTCATATTCATAATCACTTGCTTTAACTGGATCTCCATTTGACCATTTAAGATCCTTCTTTAAGTGGAAAGTATATGTTAGTTTATCATCAGATACATCCCATTTCTCAGCTTGACCTGGAATCGCCTTTTCATTCTCATCTAATTCAGCTAAACCTGAAAAAGCATTTGCTAATACAGTAGTTCCAGTAGTATCTGTACACAATGCTGGATCTAAAGTTCTTGGATCTGCTCCTAAATTATAAGTTATTTCTTGTTTACTTGCAGCTGCTTTATCTCCACCTTTATTTGAACCACAACCAACTAAGATTGACATTCCAAGTGTTGCTGCCAAAGCTACTGCACAAAGTTGTTTTACTTTGCTTGTTTTCATTTATATTCCCCCTTAATTTATTATTTATTATTTATATCTGTTTAAATCATTTTTCCCAAAATTCTTTAACAGTATGCTAAATATCTAATTATTTTTTTATTTCTTAATTATTATTAAATTGTAACTAATTACTTTTCTTGATAAACATTAGTTATCATACAAGTGGCATGCCACGAAATGACCTGGTTTTACTTCCTTTAACTCTGGATCAACTTCTGAACAAATTGGCTTTGCATATTTACATCTACCCTTAAATCTACATCCTGGCGGTGGATCTATTGGCGATGGAATATCTCCCTCAAGCACTATTCTTTTGCTATTCTTAGCTACACCTGGATCTGGTATTGGTACTGCCGAAAGCAATGCTTGTGTATATGGATGTAATCCTTCTGAATAAACTTTATTGCTTTCTCCCTTTTCAACCATTCTTCCAAGATACATAACTCCAATATGGGTTGATATATGTTTAACCATTGAAAGATCGTGAGCTATAAATAGATAAGTTAACCCAAGTTCTTCTTGGAGTTCTTCAAGCATATTTATAACTTGAGCTTGAATAGAAACATCCAGCGCTGATATAGGTTCATCACAAACTATTAGTGATGGTTCAACAGCTAATGCCCTTGCAATACCAATTCTTTGTCTTTGCCCACCTGAAAATTCATGTGGATATCTATTTATATGATCACTAGCAAGCCCAACTTTTGATAATAAACTTCTTATTCTTTCTGTTCTTGCTTCACCTGTTAGCAACTTATGAATATCTATAGCCTCTCCAATTATGTCCCCAACAGTCATTCTTGGATTTAAAGATGCATATGGATCTTGAAATATCATCTGCATTTCTTTTCTTAACGGAACCATTTCTTTTACTGAATTCTTTGTTATATCTTTTCCATTAAATATTATTTGTCCTGATGTTGGCTCATAAAGCTTCAGTATTGTTCTTCCTGTAGTTGTCTTACCACAACCAGATTCACCTACAAGTCCTAAAGTCTCTCCCTTTTTAATTGTAAATGAAACTCTATCTACAGCCTTAACATAGCTATTGCCTTTAAATAAGCCTTTCTTTGCAGGGAAGTATTTACATAAGTCTTTAACTTCTAAAATTATATCTTTATTAGCTTCCACTACTTTATCCTCCTTATAGGTGATTCAACTTCTGGTGCATCCTCATGGCATAACCAACATGCTGCTTTATGTTTTTCTCCTACTTCAAATAGTGGAGGCTGCTTTTGAAGACATATCTTCATTGCATAATCACATCTAGCTGTAAACGGGCACCCAACTGGTGGATTTAATAAATCTGGTGGTTGCCCTTCAATTGGAATAAGCTTCTCCTTTATATCTTCTTTAGGATTTGGAACACTTCTTAAAAGTCCCCATGTATAAGGATGTTTCCCTCTGTAGAATATATCTTCTGTTGTTCCAGTCTCTACTATTATTCCACCGTACATTACATTTATCCTTGAACAAACATCTGCAACAACTCCTAAGTCATGAGTTATTAATATAATTGCAGTATTAAGCTTTTCTCTTAAATCCTTCATTAAATCTAAAATTTGAGCTTGAATAGTAACATCTAATGCTGTTGTTGGTTCATCTGCAATAATAAGCTTTGGCTCACAAATTAGACTCATAGCAATCATCGCTCTCTGCCTCATACCACCTGAAAATTCATGAGGATATTGTTTCATTCTCTTTTCAGGACTTGGAATTCCAACTAATCCAAGCATCTTTATAGCTTCTTTTTTTGCTTCTGCTCTACTAATTTTTCTATGTTTTAAAAGAGGCTCCATTAATTGGTCACCTATTGTATATACAGGATTTAATGATGTCATAGGATCCTGAAAAATCATTCCTATATCATTACCTCTTATAGTTTCCATTTCAGATTCCCTAATATTAGAGATATCTTTTCCATTAAAATGTATTTCTCCACCAACAATTTTTCCATTATCAGCTAGAAGTCTCATTATAGACATCATAGTAACACTTTTACCACAACCTGATTCCCCAACTATTCCTAATGCCTCTCCTTTTTCTAAGTAGAAGGATACTCCTCTTACTGAGTGTACTTCACCAGCACTAGTTTTAAAGGAAGTTTGTAGGTCTTTTACATCCAATAATCTTTCCATATACTCTTTCTTCCTCCTATCTCTTGTTCTTAGGATCTAATGCTTGGCTCAATCCATCACCAAAAAGGTTAAACGCTAATATAATTATACAAATCATCGCTGCTGGAAATATTAATTGATATGGATATGTATAAATACCAACCATTGCTTCATTTGCTAAAGTTCCAAGAGATGCTCTTGGAGCAGCTATTCCAAGACCGATAAAGCTCAAAAATGCTTCAGTAAATACTGCTTCAGGAATTAATAGTGTTAATGTAACCATTATTGACCCTATACAGTTAGGTATTAAATGCCTTATTAATATTCTTGCATTTGATGCACCTAATGATTTTGCTGCAAGAACAAATTCTTGTTGCTTTAATTGAAGTATATCACCTCTAACTATTCTAGCCATTCCAATCCAATACGATATAGAAAGTGCTATTACTATTGTAAGAAGTCCACTTCCGCCTGAACCTGGCTTGTTTAAAATAGCCATAAATATTATTACATATATAGTTAACGGAATTGCATATATAATATCAACTATTCTCATTAATATAGCATCTACTTTTCCACCAAAGAAACCAGCTATTCCACCGTAAAATACTCCTATTACTAAATTAATAACTGCCGCTAAAACCGCAATAAGAAGTGAATATCTTGCTCCATAAAAGTTTCTAACGAATAAATCTCTTCCAAGATTATCTGTTCCAAACCAATGCTCTGCTGAAGGTTTCAAATATGTTGATGATAAATCATTTGCTGCATAATTGTATTTAGATAACCATGGAACAAAGATAGCTCCAAGGATTACAGCTACTATTACAACAAGTGATATTATAGCAAACTTATCTTTTTTTAATCTCATCCAAGCATCTTTCCAATAACTAATACTTGGTCTTACTGATACCTCAATTTTCTTTTCTTCTTCGCTTAGAGGAGTAAATAAATCCTTTTTAACTTTTAATCCATTTTCCATCTTCTCTTCCTCCCTAAACTTCTGCATCTTGTAGTTTTATTCTTGGATCAATTAATACGTATATTACATCTACAAAGAAAGCAAAAAATACTAACATTGTTCCATAGAATATAGTTACTCCAAGCAGCATACTGTAATCTCTATTTGTAACTGATTGTACGAATTCATTTCCAAGCCCTGGAATCGCAAAAATCTTTTCTGTTACAAAACTTCCTGTTAATATGCTTGCTATTAATGGTCCAATATATGTAACTATTGGTATCAAAGAATTTCTCAATGCATGTTTGAATATAATTGTAGTTTTGCTTAAGCCTTTTGCTTTCGCAGTTCTTATATAATCAGCTTTCAATACATCTATTAATTTACTTCTTGTAAGTCTTGTGATAAATGACAATGGTGCTGCTGCTAGTGCCATACATGGCATTACATAATTCTCCCATTCTCCAAATCCAGTCGCTGGTAATAACCCTAACTGAACTGCTAGTACATATATTAAAACCGCACCTATTACAAAACTTGGTATAGTTATGCATAATGTAGAAATAAACACTATTAATTTATCCGGCCATTTTCCATTTTTAAGAGCTGCAAGCACTCCAAGAATTATACCTGTTATCACGGCCATTCCTACTGCTACGCCTCCAATTTTTGCAGATGCTGGAAAAGATTTAGCTATAGTATCTGTAACGCCTCTTCCCTTAAAAGTCATTGATTCGCCAAAATCTCCTTGAACTAAATTCTTCATGTACATCCCATATTGCTCTAATACCGGCTTGTCCATTCCATATTTAGCTTCCATATTTGCCTTAATTTGTGGTGTTAACTTTTCACCATCAAATGGTCCTCCTGGCATAAGTCTCATTAGAAAAAATACTATTGTGATTATAGCCCATATGGTTACAAGGCTTATAAGAAATCTTTTTCCAATATATTTTAACATGTATTTCTCTCCTTCTTTTTTTATTTTATATAATTTATTTTTTAATATTTGGAAATTCTGTATGATTATTTAAAATTCTTAATAAAATTTTAAATATTTTCTGTTTTCTTGGAAGCGCTTCCACATTCGCTTAAAAATTTCAATATATTATGGCAATGGAGTCATTAAACAAAACTAAAATGTCTAATAACTCCGTTGTTATCTATTTATCAATATTTAATTTTTACTCCATAAAATTTAATTTATTCTCAATTTAATACTATAATAATAATCTTATTCTCTAAAAATGTCAACATTATATTTGAAATAGATAATATCAACTCTATGTAAATTTCATAAAATATTACCATTATGATGAACTAAATATATGCATTACAAATCTAAATATTCGTGATTTTAACTAGTTTCTAATGATCAATATTATATTCTTCTCAGTACAAAGCTATAACTTATTATTCCAATTACAATTTCTTTTATATTAAAAAAATATAGAGTTTTTTTACTAAACTCTATACTTTTTTTGATATCATAATCTGATGTAAAATAGTATTTATATGATTGTCCTAATTTATTTATAGATTTAAATTATTATTATCATTGAGACTTTTTGTCTTTTACTTAATTTTATAAATTTCTATAATTTATATTTGTTTCTAAACTACGCATTTGCTAAAACTTCCTTTCCTAAAGTATTAAATAATATAAAATAAGAGGCATATGTAATTCTCTTAATGAGATATTTACATATGCCTCTTTGCACATATCCATTTATTTATACATTATTTTACTCTCTCGCTATTCGCCTTTCAACATTATCATTTGATTATTTTTTATACTAAATATACTCCTTTAGGAGTATATTTAAAGTAATTACAAATTTATATTTTAATTCTCTTCATCAAAATATAATACTGATTCAGTTTCTCTACAATATTTAACACACATACACTGTGCTAATTTTCTTGGACATTTATAACATAAACAAGTCAGATCCTTTCCATTACATCTTCCTTGCTTTAGTTCACCACAATCTCCGCAATTTACTCCATTTCCTGCTGGCATAATAGTATCACTACTCCTTTAATTAAACTGTATAATTTAAATATTAGCTCAAAGTTAATTAATGTCAACTTCTTAACCGAATTATTTGAAATTACAATAGCAATATAATTTAATGATTATTATCATAGAAACATCTTTACTACCAAATCCCTATTCTATCCCCCGGCTTAACATACATACCATCTTTTTCAGTAATTCCATATGTATCATAGAACTTTTGAAATTGTGGTAGGACTGCATTTACTCTAACCTTATTAGGAGAGTGAACATCTATGATTAATGCATATGTTGCATATTCTTTTGTTGTTATCTGTCTCCAAGTGACTGCATAACTTTCAAAAAACGCTTTATAATTTGCATTATTCATTTCACCTAATATATCTAAAAGACAGGATACTCCACCTATATCTGCAATATTTTCTCCCACAGTAAGATTACCATCTAACTTTTTACCAGGCATTGCTTCAATCTGACTATAAAAATTTGCAACCTTTTGAGTTTTTTGCATGAATTCTTTATAATCCTCTTCGGTCCACCAATTATTAAGGTTACCATCAGAATCATATTGAGCTCCAGTATTATCAAAGGCATGGCTAATTTCATGGCCAATAATAACTCCAATTCCACCTAAATTAACTTCCTTAGGTGCATTTACATCATAAAAATGACCTTGAATTATTCCGCCTGGTATAATAATTGAATTTTCTGTTGCACTATAAAAAGCATTAACTGTTTGAGGCTTAAACTGATCTTCATCTTTATCCACTAGTTTGTTTATTTTATTAAACATCTTATCACGCTCAAATATTCTAAGTGTCATTGCATTTTGGAAAAGTGATCCACCTTCTTCGTATGATTTAATATCTAACTTTGAATAATCATTCCAACTGTCAGGATACGCTATCTTTATCTTTAACTTATCTAGCTTATCAATAGCATTTTTTTTAGTTTGACTACTCATCCAATCAAGATTATCAATTCTCTTTTTGTAAACTGCTATAATATCCTTTGTTATAGACTCTACATCTTTTTTAGTCTTTTCAGGAACATATTTTTCAGAATAAAGTCTTCCAATAGCCATTCCCATCATAGAATTTACATTATCAACGGCCTCTTCCTCTTTTGATACATTACCAGTTATGCCTAGCATATTACTTGCGTATTCTTTATTGGCATTTTCAAAATCCTCACTTAAATAATTTGATGCATATAGTAAATTAACTATTTCAATATAATTTTTAATGAGAGGTAAATTTTCTTGATTATATAATTTATTAAATGCTTTCAACCATTCTGGATCTTCTAAAATAATCTTATTAGCTTTGTCTATTCCCACATAATTCATAATTTCTGGTAGATTTAAATTGGGAGCTAAATTATTTAATTCTGCTACTGTATATACATTATATTCTTCATCAATTAAATTCTTAGTTGTAGCCTTTTCCTTTTTTCCTTTAATATACGGAGCTACCATTTCTTCAAATTTAAACATATCATCAACTTTTTTCTGAGATTCTTGTTGAGTATATCCACTTAACATCAATATTTTATTATAATAATCTTCCGTTAATTTACGCTCTTTTTTGCTATTCTCTGTTGGATTAGTATATTCATCTGAATCCCCTAAACTAAGCGCAGTAGGACTTATATAAAGTATATTTGTTTTCACATCTTTTATATCTTTTTCTACAGAAAACTTTATTGTTGAGTTTAATATCCTCTTATCCTTCCAGAGCTTAGTAATATCATCTATTGTTCCAATTGATTTAATTTCATCTAAATTTTCCTTTACTGGTTTTATCCCTTCTCTATTTCTTGCTTCTATATTTAAAGTATTATTATAAATATTTATTATTTTCTTCTCATCACTATTTTCTTTATACGCATCCTTATTAATCAACAAATTGTTAATTATATCTTTGATTTGTTCTGTCACTTTATTCTCAACATCATCAAACGTAGACGCAGTAGATTTTCCATCTTCAATTTTAGCATTTTTAATCCAATCACTATTTACTGCATCATAAAAATCATCATTTAATCTTACTCCTTGACTATTGTTTGTTACTGATGATTCCTCTGCCATTGCAATATTATGTGATCCATTAGATACAACCAGCATAAATGCTACTATACTTGCTACGATACTTAACTTTTTAATTTTTTTCATTACTACACCTCTCTTTCAGGATAGTTTTTTATAATTAGCGTTTATAACTTACTATTAACCTCTATTTATATTGCATGTGCAATAATATTTATTATGTTTCACTAATAAAAACTACTCACTAGCCGCTTTAGCTTATAAAATTCTTAGTGGTTTGGCTTGTCCAGATAAATATATCCATATAAATAATTAGTATCATATATTTCTCTATACCTAAAAGTTACACCATTCCAAGTTGATTCTGATATATAAATTTTACCACCATCTATTTTTTCAACTATTGCTACATGTCCATCGCCTCCAGAATTAGGCATGTTAGATTTCCAAACCGCAATGGCTCCTACTCTAGGTTGAGAACCATACTGATATTTACCGCTTTTTTGATTTGCGTCCCACCATTCATAGGCATTACCTATAAATCCTGCATCACTTGGCTTCACTCCTGTAATTTCCCAAGCTCGTCCCCAAGCATACCATGTACAATTTCCTTTAATTGGTTTTCCTCCACTATAAAATGGTGGCGAAAGCTTAACTTTATAAAAAAGATTATCATCAGAATAGTAATACTTATTATCCGTACTTGGCTGTGTATTCCTTATATCACTAAGTGAACTACTGATCGTATTAGAATTTTTATTATCTATTGATGGAGTATCTATACTTGAATTAGATGTATTAGAAGAGCTTGTATTTTTTGTTGTATCATCTTCAGGTTTATTAAAAGTAACCCATTTAGAGCTTACCCATCCCTTTTTTCCATTTATTATTATAGGATAGAATCCATTCTTTTCATCATTAACAATTTTGATCTGTGCACCTTTATATATAGTATCAATTATATCCGATGAAGTTGATGCATCTGATCGAACATTTAATGAATCATTATTTGTTGCAACATATGCAATACGAGAATTTGTGTCATCCTTTACACCATTTACATTCTCTGATCCACTTTCTATTTGCTCAGTATTACCATTTAGCATTTCTCCGCTATCAGAGAAAGTATAAACTTTGCCATCTATGCCTAATGTTCCAGTTTCCATTTCTCCACTAAAATTAGTATAATACCAAGTGCCATTGTCATTTACCCATCCTATGCTCATTGCCCCATCATTATTAAAGTGATACCACTTTTCACCAACCTTTTTCCAACCTATAGTCATCTCTCCACTATTAGATAAGTTGTACCATTTCCCATTATCATTAAGCCATCCTGTTTTCATTATTCCATCTGCATTAAAATAATACCACTTTTCATCAATTTCTTTCCAACCAGTAGTTTTAATATCTCCATCTAACCAGCTCCAACCATTGTTCTTATCATTAATCCATTTGGCTGATGCTGAGATATAACACATGTTTGTTACCATTAGAGTTGTCATTCCCGTTATTATAATCTTTTTAAGAAATTCTTTGTTCACTTTCTTTTCCCCTTCATAAATTATTTCTTATACGTAACTCATAATATACTCTTTTATTGTTTATACATAAAAAATTACTACATCAATTTCAATATAAAACTAATCTCAATAGGCTAAAAGAGTCCCCCCTTGGAAAATAAATAATACTCTAGGAATTTTAATCCTTATACATTAAATATTAACTCAAAATCACTTAATTAACAAACATAATTATAATTAAAAATAACAAAATCTGTATTTAGAAACATAATGAACTTTTTATATTTCTAAATACAGACAACCTTTGAATAATTATTAAATTTTGCAATGTCAAAATCCTCTAAATGAAAATTCTAAAACTCAATTAAAGAAATAACCTTATTATAATCAACACAATAACACCAGGAACTCCAAAAAAACCTGCTATTAAAGCGGTAATTGGATTAATCGCCAGCGAAAAATTAACATTTATGCCTATTAATCCGAGATTTGCAATAATAAAATTAGCTAAATATAATATTACAACGCCTATGATACCATTTATAAGTATTTTTATCGGCCATTTTAATAATCTTATCATTAAAAATAATAATATTATCCCTGCTAATCCGTATATTAAATATTGTCCCTCCATATTTAGCTCCCCCACTTTATTTATTCAACAATTCGTACATTATTTTCTACTACATAATTATGTTCTACTCTTATCCCCTTTTCTCTTGCTATTGATAATAAGTAATCATATCTTTTTCTTGCAACATTCTCTGAATAAATAGCTACTTCTATTAATTTGTCATCGTTAACATTATTAAACATGCTACGAGCCACATTTATTTCCATTTTTGCAATTTCCATATCATGTAATAACTTAGCATACATACTTGAGTCATTAGTCTTGTTCATCAGGTACTCTACAATATTTTTTTTATTCATGTAAATCCCTCCAAAAAACTTCTTACTACCATTTTATCCATCTAGTGGTAAAAATATACATAATTTGATTCCATAATTTATTTCAATAACTGTAACACTTTTTCAAATCTATATATATATTATACTTAAGAAGCTTTTCACTAATGCAGATAGAAACTTCTAACTCCCATCTATGTAACACTTTTTTAGGAACCTAATCTTATTTAGGTTCCTTTATTTTATATCTCTTTTCTTCCCTCTAGTGCTTTGGATAGTGTAATTTCATCTGCATAATCCAAATCACCACCAACAGGTATACCTGAAGCAATCCTAGTAACTTTAACATCAAGAGGTTTAAGTATCTTAGATATATACATTGCAGTCGCCTCTCCCTCTATATTAGGATTCGTTGCTAATATTACTTCCTTTACATCTTCGTTCATTCTAGAAACAAGCTCTCTAATTCTTATATCTTGAGGACCTCTTCCCTGCATTGGAGATATATTTCCATGTAATACATGATATATTCCATTGTACTCTTTAACCTTTTCCATTGTCATAATATCCTTTGGCTGCTCTACAACACATATTGTACCCTTATCTCTATTAGGATTCCCACATAATGCACAAGGATCTTTATCTGTAAAGTTTCCACATACCGAGCAATACTTAACCGTTCCTTTTGCCTTAACTAATGCATCCGCAAATTCCTTAACTTCATCATCCGGAAGATTTAAGATATGTAATGTTAATCTTTGAGCCGTCTTTTGTCCAATACTTGGTAGCTTGGCAAATTCTTCTATCAACTTTTCTATGGCTACTGGATAAAACTCCATCATAATTTATAATTCTCCTTTATCTATATTTTTAGCCTATTATAAAAAGCATACAGGCTGAAGTTTCTTCTACACTCCTGTATGCTAACTTATTAATAACTATTGAAATTCTTAGAATAACCCGCCTGGCATTCCGCCTGTTAGTTTACCCATTTTGCTTGAAGTTTCCTCTTCTGCTTTTCTTAGTGCTTCATTAACAGCACTCATTACTAGGTCTTCAAGCATTTCAACGTCATCTGCATCTACAACTTCTGGTTTTATGTTAATTGATGATACTTCTTTTTTACCAGTTACTTTTACAACTACAGCACCACCACCTACTGATGCTTCAAATTCCTTTGTCTCAAGTTCCTTTTGCATATCTTCCATTTGCTTTTGAAGCTTTTGTGCTTGCTTCATAAGGTTATTCATATTTCCGCCACCAAAGCCTCCTGGAAATCCACCTTTTGCCATAAAAAATCCTCCTCTTTCTTGAATCTCATTCATTAATTATAAAACATCTTTTATTAATACTCAAGTTTAATGAATAAGTAACTTCCTATTCATCATATATTTCAAATGGTATTCCTTCTATTGTTTCTTTTAATAGCTCTTCTTGATCTTTTACTTCATTATCATTTTTTACTACATAATCTACAATTACTTTTTCCTTTAGAACTTCTGAAAATACGGTATTCACAATTTCTCTGTATTCTGCCTTCTGCAACCTATCTTTATTAAATGCATACATTGAATCATATTCAAGTGTAACTATACCATTTTTTAAGCTATATGGTTTTGCTGTAACGATTGAAGCATAAACAATCATTGCCCTCTTTGCCTTGAATTTTTCTAATATTTCTGTCCATACTCTTCCAACATCATCTACTGTTAACGATGAGTTTGGATTAGCTTCTAAATTAACACTATTACTATTTATGTTGCCCTTATTAATAGCATTTCTACTTTGATTATTATTTGAATTAGTTCCTATATTATTATGTGCAGATTTTAATTCTTCATTAATATTTTCTGATTGAACCATTCGAATCTTGCCACTTTTTAATGATTCCTCCAACTTGTTTATTCTTGATAAAATAACCTCATTTGAAGTATCATACTCAATTTTACACATCTTTATAATAGCAAGCTCTAAATATAATCTACTTTGCTTGCTAGCTTTTGAATTTATTTCCGAATCCTGAAGTATTCTAATAGCTCTCATTATTTCTTCTACTCTAATCTTTCTTCCCTGCTCTTTAATCAAATGAATATTTTCAAGAGACATATCTAAAACTTCTTCTGGATTATTTGTAACCTTTACCATAAGTAAATTTCTAAAATGTGCTATTAAATCTTTAATGAACAATTGCATATCCTTACCAGAATAAACAAGCTTATCAATTATAATCATCGACTTTTCAATACTTCTATCTATAATGGCGTAAGTTATGTCAAACAAATATTCATTAGTTACAAGTCCCAATATACTAACTAAATCATCGTAATTAATTTTATCTTCACCCATAGCAATCGCTTGATCTAGTATACTTAATGCATCTCTCATCGCACCATCGCAGACTCTTGAAATTAAATCCAAACTTTTTTGCTCATAAGTTATTCCCTGTGAATCTGTTATCTTTTTAAGTCTACTAGATATTTCTTTTTGGCTTATTCTCTTAAAATCAAATCTTTGACATCTAGATAGAATAGTTATAGGTAACTTTTGGGGATCTGTTGTAGCTAATATAAATATTACTCTCTTAGGAGGCTCTTCTAAAGTTTTTAAGAACGCATTAACTGCTCCCACTGAAAGCATGTGAACCTCATCCATTATATATATTTTATACCTAGCTTCTTGTGGTGGATATTTTGTGTCATCTATAATATCTCTGATTTTGTCTATACCATTATTAGAAGCGGCATCAAGTTCTGTTACATCAATTGCTAATCCCTCATTTATTTTTCTACACATCTCACACTCGTTACATGGTTCTCCATTATGTAAATCTAGACAATTTAATGCCTTTGCCATTACTTTTGCAGTTGATGTTTTTCCTGTTCCTCTAGTTCCACAAAAAAGATAAGCATGTGCAATTCTATCGTTTAAAATTTCATTTTTTAACGTTGTAGTTATATGTTCCTGCCCAACAACGTCTTCAAAATTCTTTGGTCTCCACTCTCTATATAGTGCTGTATAACCCACGGGATACCACCTCGCCATTTCTCTTAAATATAACATTATTATACACTATTGCTTGTGCAATGCAAAATACACAATTAGTCTTATATTACATATATTTGAATAAATATTTTTAATATAAAAATATTTAAAAATAATTGCTAATAGTTTCTTCAACTTGCACTCCTTCTGAAGACCATGTACTTGTAATATGCTTTTATATAAAATATATTGGATGACTTGTTAAATAGTTTAGGTTAAAATGTATATTGAATAATTTTATTATAAAAATAGTTTTTAAATATAAGGAGGCATATCTATAATGAGTTTATATGATGATAAATATTTAGCCATTGCTAATGATATATTAGAAAATGGTTACTTCGATAATAACAGAACTGGAGTCAAGACTTATAAACTACCTCATCAAATTATGCAATTTAATTTAGAAAAAGAATTTCCAATACTAACAACAAAATTTGTGGCATTTAAAACTGCCGTTAAAGAACTTCTTTGGATCTTTAAAGATCAATCAAACAGTGTAAAAGAACTTCAATCTCAAAACGTAAAAATATGGGATGAATGGATGATGGAAGATGGAACTATCGGAACTTCTTATGGTTGGATAGTAAAAAAATTCGATCAAATGGATAAATTAATAGATGCATTGAAAAATAACCCACAAGATAGAAGAATGATGATTAATTTATGGCAAATTCCATATCTAGATAGCGCTCCATTATATCCTTGCTGCTTTCTTACAATGTGGGATGTAACTGATGGGAAGCTCAACTGTATGCTTGTTCAAAGAAGCGGAGATTGGGGACTTGGTGTTCCATTTAACACATCTCAGTATGCTGTATTAGTTCATCTATTAGCTCAAGTTACTGGACTTAAACCAGGATTATTTACTCATGTAATAAATAATGCTCATATATACGAAAATCAAGTAGATGGTTTAAAACTTCAACTTACAAGAAAAAATGATGCATATAATGCTCCAAAACTTTGGATCAATCCAGAAATTACAAATTTCTATGATTTTACTCCTGACGACATAAAATTAGAAGATTATAAGCATCATGAATCTATAAAAATGGACGTATCAGTATAATTAAATTTAAGGCATATGAAAGAAAACAATATACTTTTGATTGTGCCTAAGATAGGTGGGATAATAAATGATTTCAATAATTGTTGCTATTGCTAATGATAATGTAATCGGGAAAGATAACAAATTATTATGGCATATTTCAGAGGATTTAAAGAGATTTAAAAAAATAACTACAGGCAAAAAAATGATTATGGGCAGAAAAACTTTTGAATCATTGCCTGGAATTTTACCAAATAGAGAACATATAGTTCTAACTAGAGATAATAATTTTAATGTATATTCAGATAAGGTGACAATAGAGCACGATTTTAATTCAGTACTTCAAAGATATTTGGAGTGTGAAGATGAAGTCTTTGTAATTGGAGGTGCTGAAATTTATAAACAATTTCTCCCTTATGCAAAGAAGCTATACTTAACAAAAGTAGATGAAGAATTTGAAGGCGATACATATTTCCCTGGAATTAATTATTCAAATTATAATACCGAATATACATCAGAGAAATTTATTGATGAAAAAAATGGATTACATTATACTTTTGTAAATTTAATACAGGCGTAATATACAGTAATATTAGTTTTAAATTCATATTACTCAATCATAATTACAAAGAATTAAATTCTATTTTAGAAATGGGCTAAAATACAACTTTAAAATAAAAAATCTTTAGAATTGGGGAATGTATTATGAAATTTGTAACTTTTAAGCATGAAGACATAGAGCAAATAGGAATACTAGCTCTCAATGAGCAAGGAGTTTATCCTATAAAATCTCTTGGCATTAATTATGATAGCATGATCAGTTTAATAGAAAACATAACAGATCATGAAATGGATCTTCTACAAAAATCATTAACTAATAATGATAAGGAATATATCTCCATAGAGGATATTTCTAAAATGCCTCCAATACCTAATCCTAATCAAGATATTATTTGTTTAGGTATCAACTATATGGAACATGCGGTTGAATCTGCTCGATATAAAAACGAAGCCTTTGGTGGGGATAGACCATATGCAGTATATTTTTCTAAAAGAGTGAATACTGCGACTGCTGATGGTGATTATATCCCTAGTTATCCACAAATAGTTGATAGTCTAGATTATGAGGCTGAATTAGCAGTCATCATTGGAAAAGACGCTAAAGATGTACCTAATGAAAAAGCTTTTGATTATGTTTTTGGTTATACTATAATAAATGATGTAAGTGCAAGAAACCTTCAAACAAGACATAAACAATGGTATTTTGGTAAAAGTTTAGATGGTTTTACTCCAATGGGGCCTTGTATTGTCACTAAAGATGAATTTGTTAATCCTCCAGTATTAAGGATATGCTCTAGAGTTAACGGAGAGCTAAGACAAAATAGTACTACTGATCTTATGATTACTTCAATACAAGACGTAATTCATGAATTGTCTCAGGGAATTACTTTAAAGGCTGGAACTATTATTGCAATGGGAACTCCAGCCGGTGTAGGCATGGGATTCATACCACCTAAATTCCTAAAGCCTGGCGATATAGTTGAATGCGAAATTGAAGGTATAGGCTGTCTTAAAAATATTGTAAAGTAAATAGTAAATTTAAATTAAATAGGATAAGAAAATGAGGGTATTTCATTACTGAAATGCCCTCACTTTCTTATCCTATTGTGTCCTATGTTAATCCTATTGAAGAATAACCTAATTAATTTTTCATTTCCATGCTATAATTAAACATTAAAATAAACCATGCACCTCGCTTCGTTATTAGTTTTCTATACGTTACTAATGCAGTTAGCTCAGACCAGATTGATCCACGGCACATGGAAGGAACCACTTATCGCTGCTTCCTTCCAGATCTGACGAGGTTCATGGGCTTCCATTGCGTGGGACCCAGTCATCAACACCACTTACAAAAGTCAGACTATAAATCGCTAATACCTAAGCGAGGAATTCAATCCTGCTATAGCGGATTGCAGGTTACAGGGCACCGCTAACTCCCCATCTAGCATGGCAATGGTGGAATGATAAGGGTTTGCACCTTAATTTCTCCTATTGAGAAAATCGTCTCTTCTCAGACGTCAAACCATGTTAATCATTGCTTTTATCAAAAACACATTTTTAAAATTATTATTAATTTATTAAATGTCATTTTCGATACTTGTTAATGATAACACATAAAAAGTCTAAATTCAAGAACATTATTACTGTCTTTATGTTAAATTTATTCCATACATACCATAATACAATAACAAAATTAACTTTACATCAATTCTTCCCTCATATTTTTTATTTAAATAAGCCTTAAATCTTTTCAAATTAAAGATTATCTATTCTTCAACAAGAATGATATGCTCCTTCTCTACGCCAGCTAAAGCTGCAAATATTTCAAGTAAATTGCTGTCATTAACCTGATTTTTATATTTTTCATAATATCCAACAGCATGTTCTTCTTTTTGTTTTGCTAATTGTAAAAGTGCGCTATCACTATCATATCTATCATAGCTGACTTTACTTAAATTAGGAGCCTTTATAAAATCACCTAGTCTTTGATGTATTTTTGAATGACATATTTCTATTTTTGATAATGCTCCAAATACTTTTTTGACTTTATCATTTTTAGCTCTCATAGCTGCCGTATTATAAAAGTCACCATTAAAGAGCTCAAGCTTAACAGCATGGTCTAAAATCTTCAAAGTATTTTCATCAAACGAGTCACTTTGTACTGTAATTATTTCGTTACTTTCACTCAAATACTCCTTACCTACACCACAAAATGGACAATGAATAATATTGTCTATCGAATTCTTATTAATAAAAGCTTCTTCATTAAAATTAAAATTTCTTTCATTTATTTCCATACCACATATTTTACACTTCAAATAGTCCATCCCCCTTAAATTTCATATATATTTTAACATACTTTTCATAAACTCATTGCCTTAATATTATCTTTTTTAGTTTTTTAAAACAACTATTCTTTTCTAAATTGATATACTGCATACTAGTCTAGCTAAGGCAACTCCCCCTATGCTTAAAAATACATTTAATAAAATGTTAGCAATTCCAAATAAGTATCTTCCGTCGCTAATTAAATTTATTGTTTCATAGCTAAATGTTGAAAATGTTGTTAACCCACCCATAACACCTGTTGTCAAAAAGAGCTTTAAATTGGGCGATATCAAATCTGTTGAAACACTTAGTTCCATTATCATTCCTATAAGGAAACCTCCAACTACGTTTACTATTAATGTTCCCAATGGAATATTAGAATTTATCATTTTTGCTGATTGTATGGTCACTAGGTATCTCATTACAGCTCCAATGCAACCACCTATTCCAACATAAATAATCTTTTGCAAAATAATCTCCTCCTTAATAATAAAAAAACTCCCGCCTTCTAAAGCAAGAGTCTTTCACATAGCGTATGTCATATTAACCTCGCTATATTTAATCAGTTTTTCTTATAAATGTTATTATATATCAGAGAGTTTCAAAAGTAAATTATAATTAACTTTTCGAACCTAATTTGTTTCTAATATAAAGTAACTTTATAACCACAGTAACTACTACCAACAAAATTATTATGCTCATTAATTCAAGCATAAAAAACTCTTCTGGCAATGCATTTATTATAGGATCAGTTCTAGGATCAAATATCCAGTAATTATTTCTAAAGAATATTTTATGAAAATAAATAAATGCTTTAGAAAAATCCTTTGCTGATATTGCACCAACAAATATGAATATTACTGCCATCATATTTACACCACTATTAAAATTTGCTATAAGCCTCTTTTTTAAATCATTTGATTTATTAGCCAATACTTTAAAGATTATAACTCCAATAAATATTATACTAAATACATATAGCGCTATAAATATTCTCTTCACCTCAAAAAAGTGTATCCTTCCGAATTCACTCATAGTTATACTATTAAACTTTAATTCCTTAATAAACGGATTCTGAACATAATAAATTACTCTTTTATAGTTATCCATTAATATTTCTGTTGATAATCCAGTGTATTCATTTAATTTATATCTTTGTATTGCATAACCATATATACTAGTTGTATTTAAAACACTTAAAACTATAATGGATATAATTGATATCGCATAAAATATATCTCTACAAATCCCCAAAGCTATTCTTAAAACTTTTGAAAATATACTCTTATTTATATGAATTCACTTCCTTAAATAATCTAATTCGCCTTTAATAAAACCACTTATGATTCAAAATCACAAATGGTTTTATTATAAAAATTATAAATATTCTAAATTGTGTTTTTCTCCATTGAAATGTTAACCTCAATATTCATATCTCCAACACCCATTTGCACACATACAACTTTATCTGAACTCGCATTTGCAGTAAAGCTTCCATGTACAAGAGTTGGTGTAGATATATTTATATTAATATCTTCTTTTGAAAAATTAGTTGCTACAGTTGCAGTTAACATATTTGTAAGTTCTGAAATTGCACTTTGAGCCAATTCATCAAATTGTTCAACTGGCATTCCCATCATCATTGTAGATGCTATTCGTTTTGCATCATCTAAGCTTAACCCATAAATAACATTACCTTTAATGTCACCTATAATACCAACAATAATGACAACTCCAGGACTCTCTATAAATCTGCCTCTTAGACTTATTCCTTTTTTCTCTACATCAGGTAACCCTAACTGTGGCAATACACTTGCAAAAGAATTTAATATTGGATTTATATAATTGACATCCATTCTCCTTCACCTCTTCCAAAGCCTATACTAATTGATAAATCTCCGAACTGAGTTTTTGCATTTGCAGAATAAGTAGTTTCTAATTCTGCTTTCGATATACTAATTGATTCTCCATGGAATGTGGTTGGCGGAGCAACCCTTAATCCAAATATCCTATTTCTTTTGTTTATCATTGAACATGCATTTCCTGCCGCCATATTTGTTATCTCAGACATAACATTAAGCATTTCTTCAGTATTCTTTACCTCTCTCTTAAGCAATGCCTTTCCTATGCTATTAGCAGTTTCAAATGACATATCGAAAATTATTCTTCCTGAATACTTTCCTATAACCCCCATGACAATTGAAATTCCCTTGCTAATTTTCTCAACATTTTCATTGCTTTCATGTGTAATCACCGGTACTGTTTTAGTAAGCTTATTAAATACATCTAATAGAGCCTCTCTAAACACTGATGAATATAGACCTTCCAATTCTAAAAACAGTTCTTCATCTGCCATAACTCTATTTATTAATAATGTTAATTCTTCTGCATCTACTGGCTTTTGTGCGTACCCACATACGTGATTCTTTTTCGCTTTTCTTACTATTTCATCATCCATCATAGAACTAACAATTATAACTTTAATATTAGGATCAATTTTATGTATTTCCCTTGTACATTCAAATCCATCAGTTCCCGGCATAGTCATATCCATTGTTACTAAATCCGGCTTCACATTTGTAACAACCTCAATGGTTTCAGCTAAAGAACCTGCTTCACCCACAACATTAAATCCACTTTCTGTTAATAAATCTCTCAATAAAGCAATTTGAAAAGGCGAGTCATCCACTATAACAATATTCACATTTTTCATAATTACACCACCTACCCCTTTATTTATAAATACAATCAACCTACCTAACTTTAATATCAATCTGTCTCACAATTCTCTTTTTAAAAATAACCATTAAAATTAATATGCTTTGTAAGTTAATCATATTATCATTATATTTTAAATTCTACTAATACTCAACGAAATTTCTACATAATATAATAAATTTATCATATTAATACATATTATAGTTAGGATAAAAATCAGTAAATTGCCCTATTTCTTATTTAATATTTATATTATATTTTAAGCTTGTCATTTTCTGTATTCTCAGATAACACCTATGCTTACAAACTTTTAATTTATCTATATTTATTCCCCAAAGAGTATTTTAATATAAAAAAATAAAGTCAATTACAGTAATAACCTTTTATGTAATATTCCATCCACTATGAATAGCCCTATAAGCTATCTTATAGGGCTATTCATATATACTTATTATTTAAGTTTTACTAATAATTCACCTGTTTTAACTTGTTGTCCTTCACTTACTAAAACAGATTCAATAGTTCCCGCACTAGATGCAACAATATTTGTTTCCATCTTCATTGCTTCTACTACAAGTAAACTATCTCCTTCTTTAACTGTATCTCCAGCTTTAACAAGTACCTTAATTATAGTTCCTGGAATACTTGCACCAATTTCTAACTTATTATCAGTATCAGCCATCTTGGAAGCATTAACTGAATTAGAGCTGCTTATTATTCTTTCTGTTTTATCTTTTATTTTTATCTCTCTTCTATTTCCGTTAATTTCAAAATCTAAAGTTCTATTTCCTTCTTCATCTAACTTGCCAATTTCAACTAGTTGAACAATCATTGTTTTACCTTCTGCGACTTCAATTTCACTAGTTTCACCTTCTGTAAGTCCATGGAAGAATACATCACTACCCATGCGGCTTAAATCACCATACTCTAATATAGACTTAATATATGCTTCAAATACATCTGGATATAATGCATAACTTATTATATCTTTCATGCATGGTGTAAATTTGTATTTATCTTTTAAATATGCTTCAATTTTATTAAAATCCTCTGGAGGTAGTAATTCTCCAGGTCTAACAGTTATAGGCTCTTCTCCTCTTAAAACAAGTTCCTGTAATTCCTTAGGGAATCCACCCTCTGGTTGACCCATCATTCCTTTGAAATATGAAACTATTGAATCTGGAAATGCCATATTCTTAGCCTTTTCAAGTATATTTTCTGGTGTCAAATCATTTTTAACCATGAATATAGCCATATCTCCAACCATTTTTGATGACGGAGTAACCTTTATTATATCTCCAAGCATATCATTTACTTTTTTATACATATGTTTTACATCGTTAAATCTATGCCCAAGTCCAAAACTTTCAACTTGTGGTTTTAAGTTTGAATATTGTCCGCCAGGAATCTCAAATTTATAAATTTCGGCACTTCCTGATTTCAAATCAGACTCAAATTGATTATAAACTGGTCTTACTGTATCCCAGTAATCAGATACTTTTTGAATTCCACTTAAATCGATACCTGTATCTCTATCTGTATTTCCAAGAGCTGCTACTATTGAGTTTAACGCTGGCTGACTTGTAAGACCTGACATACTATTGAAAGTTGTGTCAACTATATCAACTCCAGCATCTGCTGCCATTAATACTGTAGCAACACCATTACCAGTAGTATCATGCGTATGAAGATGAATAGGAATTGAAACTTCATTCTTCAATGCAGTTATAAGTTTCTTAGCTGCATAAGGTTTAAGTAATGCAGACATATCCTTTATAGCAAGAATATGTGCTCCCATTTTTTCAATTTCCTTAGCTTTATCTACATAATATTTCAAGCTATATTTGTCTCTAGTTTCATCTAAAATATCACCAGTATAACATAATGCAACTTCTGCTACCTTATTACATTTTAGTACTTCATCTAATGACACCTCTATGCCTTTCAACCAGTTGAGTGAATCAAAAATTCTAAATACATCTATTCCATTCTCTGCCGATTCTTTTATAAATTCTCTTATTACATTGTCAGGATAGTTCTTATATCCAACAGCATTTGCCCCTCTAATAAGCATTTGGAACATAACATTCGGAATTCTCTTTCTTAATGACTCAAGTCTCTTCCATGGAGATTCCTTTAAAAATCTATAAGCTGTATCAAAAGTAGCTCCACCCCACATTTCAAGTGAGAATAAGTCATTTCCATAAACAGCTGTTGCCTTCGCTATGTTCTTCATATCCTGAGTTCTAACACGAGTTGCCATTAATGATTGTTGTGCATCTCTCATTGTTGTATCTGTAAGAAGTAGTTTCTTTTGATCTTTTATCCATTTAACTACACCTTCTGGACCTTGAGCATCTAAAATTTGCTTAGTACCACTTAATCCATCTAAAGAAGTTATAACTGGAATATCCGGTACATCATATTCTCTCTTCTTTCCTTTAGTCTCATTTACAACTTTTTCTCCAATGAATTTTAAAATTCTATATTCTTCATCACTTCTCGCTGTTATATCAAATAATTGCGGATTATCAGCTATAAAGTTAGTATCACATTCACCTTTTTTGAACTTTTCATGATTTAACACGTTTATTAAGAAATCAACGTTTGTCTTAACGCCTGAAATTGTTAATTCCTTAATTGCACGTATAGACTTTCTAACTGCATCATCAAAGGTTCTCGCATATGCAGTACTCTTTACAAGTAAACTATCATAATATGGACTTATTATTGCGCCACTATATCCATTCCCTCCATCAAGTCTAATACCAAAACCTGATCCAGTTCTATACACATCAATTTTACCTGTATCTGGTGAAAAGTTATTTGTAGGATCTTCTGTAGTTATTCTACATTGTATTGCATATCCTCTTGGTTTTATATCATCTTGAGAATTTATTCCTACTTCCTTAGAACCTAATTCGTATCCTTCTGCTATTAATATTTGGCTTTGAACTATATCAATACCTGTAGTCATTTCAGTTATTGTATGTTCAACTTGAATTCTTGGATTCATTTCTATAAAATAGTGATTTCCATGCATATCAACTAAAAATTCTAAAGTTCCTGCACTTCTATATCCTACAGATTTAGCTATTTTAAGTGCATCTGCACATATTTCTTCTCTTTTTTCTTGCGTTAATGATAATGCTGGAGCAATTTCGACAACCTTTTGATGTCTTCTTTGAATAGAACAATCTCTCTCATAAAGATGAACTATATTTCCGTACTTATCTCCTAGCACCTGTATTTCAATATGTTTTGGTCCTTCGATATATTTTTCGATAAACATATCGTCATTACCAAAAGCTTTTTTAGCCTCATTTTTAGCATTTCTAAAAGCAACAAGAAGTTCTTCCTCGTTCCTTACTATTCTCATACCTCTGCCGCCACCACCTGCAGCAGCTTTTATCATTACAGGGAAACCACACAATTTAGCAACTTCAAAGGCTTCATCCTCAGAAGCTATAGGCTTTTCTACTCCTGGTATTACTGGAACACCAACACTTTTAGCTACTATTTTTGATTTGATTTTATCCCCTAATTTATCCATCATTTCTGGTTTCGGACCAATGAATTCTATACCCGCTTCTTCACATCTTCTAGCAAAGTCTGGATTTTCAGATAAAAATCCATATCCTGGATGGATAGCGTCTACATGTTTTTTTAATGCAAGATTTATTATTTCGTCAATGTTTAAATAAGCTTCAACTGGCCCCTTATTTTTTCCAATTTGGTATGCTTCATGAGCTTTAGTTCTAAAAAGAGCAAACTTATCTTCTTCTGTGTATATAGCCACAGTTCTTATTCCAAGTTCATGACAAGCTCTGAAAATTCTTATTGCTATTTCGCCTCTGTTTGCAACCAGTACTCTTTTAAATTTTTTCCCCAATTAAAATACAACTCCTTCAATGCTTATTTTTTATTTCATATGAATTATCTTTTAATGCATGGATTAGTTCTTAAAAACTAATTATGCAATTTTTATAACTCATAAGTTGTCATAATACAAATTTTGTTCATTAAAAAATTAATATATTGATTATAACATATTTGACGCTAAATGATACATATTATTTATCTTTTCTATTAATTTTTACACGATTTTTACTATGGCTATAAGTTATTTTTTTTCATAAATATGAAATTTAAAAAATTTTTTCTTTCATTTTTCTGTATTTATATACCATCTCACTTATCTATTTTTCTTTCAATTCAGATGTACAATTAGGACATCTTGTTGCCTTCGGATCAATTTCAGTACAGCAGTATTTACACTTTTTCTTATCAGGAATAATATTTTCTTCCTTTTTCTTGGTAAGTTTGCTTATTTGCTGTATAATAATAAAAATTGAGAATGCTACAATCAGAAAATCTATTATATTATTTATAAATATCCCATAGTTAACTGTAGCTACTCCTGCATCTTTAGCTTCTTGAACAGTTTTAAAATTCCCACTTCCTAAAGTAAAAAATAAATTAGAGAAGTCAACTCTTCCCATCAATAAGCCAACTAGTGGCATTATAATATCATTAACTAAAGATGTAACAATTTTGCTAAAAGCTCCACCAATAACAACTCCTATCGCAAGACTAACCATGTTTCCTTTCATAGCAAATTCTTTAAATTCTTTAAACATTTTTATTCTCCTTTTTCTTACTTTATTGTTTAAATGCCTAGCTGCATTAAACATAGACTAATCATTCATAACTTATTTTATTATCTGTGTCTTTAAATTTTTTATTCTTGTGAATTATTTTATATTCATTAGTTGATGAATATAAACATTATCGTGAAAATTATAACTTTCTACTTCTATTTTTTATTATCTATTTGTTGATTTAAGGCTATTGAAACTTAAATATAAAAAAAGAAATGTAAGAATATATAATTTTTATAAACTACATATTCCTACATTTCTACTGCATATCTCTATATTCTTGTAAATTCATGATTTTTGTTTTTTATATTCTTTAATTGATAGACCAGTACACTTTTTAAACCAATTGCTAAAATAGTTAGGATCATCAATACCAATCTTTTTTGAAATTTCATAAGCCTTCGCATTTGGGTTTTTGAGCATTTCAGTAACTATTTTCACTTTAGTATTTACAATATATTCCGAAAAAGTCTCATCAGTTTTTTCCTTAAAAATTCTGCTTAGGTAACTTGGATTAACATAAAAATATTCAGCTACCAGTTTTAAAGATAAATCTCGATTAGATATATTTTTCACTATAAATTTTTTAATTTGTTCTATACTTAAATTTTTATTCTCAGTTTCATTAGTATCATTTAAATTTATTATATTGTTGTACACAACCATCTTTTCTTTAATATCCTTGTATTCCTTTTTCTTTAGATATTCGTCTTGAATCTCATCTTTTAGCTTTAATACTGAATTTCTTAATTCATCTTCATCTATAGGCTTAAGGATAAAATCATTTACACCAATCTTTATACTTCTTTTAGCATATTCAAATTCATTGTAACCTGTAATCACAATAACTTTTATATCTGGATACATCTCCAATATGCTTTTACTCATATCCAATCCATCTGTTACAGGCATATTTATATCTGTTAAAATAATATCTGGCTTTTCTTTATTTATTAGATTTAATCCCGCCACTGCATTAGAAGCTTCTGCTACTATCTCCATGCCGATTTCATTCCAATCAATACAATTTTTTATTAGATCCCTTATAAGATGTTCGTCATCAATTATCATAACTTTTATAATGTTATCCATAAATTAATCCACTTCCCTTTAGAATATTTGTTAGAAAACTTAAGCTATTTCTTAATTCTAGGCATCTTAATAGTTATTCTGGTACCAACATTTTTTTTGCTTTCAACAATAAATTCGTGCTCATCTCCATAGAACACTCTTAATCTTTCCTTTGTAGTCCTTACTCCAATGCCAGTAGTTTTATTTTCGTTTATATTTCTAACTTGTGATTCATCCATGCCATTCCCATTATCCTCTAGGGTCAATATAACTTTTTCTTCCTCCTGAAAGGTAGATATCCTTATTCTTCCTTTATTCTTGCTGCTTCTAATCCCATGATAAATAGCATTTTCAACTAACGGCTGTAATACTAACTTTATTATCTTAAAATCGTCGCATCGTGGATCTAAATCATATTCAACCTCAAACATATCCTCATATCTTATATTTTGAATTATCAGATAGCTTTTTACAGTATTTATTTCTTCTTTTACAGTAATAATATCTTTTCCATTATTTAAACTTGTTCTATAGAATTTACCCAAGGCTTTTATCATTTCATATATTGTTTTATTTTTTCCGAGTAGAGCTAAAGAATTAATAGTATCAAACGTATTGTATAGAAAGTGAGGCTTTATTTGTGACATTAACAAATTCAATTCATTTTGCCTTTTTATCTTTTCATCTTTACGTATTTTATCCAAAAGTAAATTAATTTGAGAAATTGCAATGTTATATCCCTTTTTTAATTCTCCTACTTCATCATTGTACGTTTTTATATTAACAATATTAAACTCTCCACTTTGAATCCCCTTCATTGATTCACTGAGCTTCTTTAAAGGCATTGTTATAAATTTAGATATTACTATAGACCCAATAATAATTAATAGGAAATTTATTATACTAAAACACAAAAGAAAATAATTAGTATACTTTGTTTGCTCTGGAGATTCATTGTATTCTGCTACAGTCGTCAGATTCCAGTTGTAGTCTGAATTTTTAAGATTTGATATTATATAATCTTTATCTTGTATTCTTTCCTCTAAAAAAAACACTTTTGATTTAGAATCATTATAATTTTTTATTCTACTTAGCATTTTAGAATCAGCCTCTGACCCTGTTATCAATTCACCTTTATCATTCTTTATAATCAGTCTTGTTCCATACTGATTATTTAGCTTCAAACTTAAATTATAGAACGCATTCTCGTTCATATTTATAATTATTAAACCAATTTTTTCACCGGTATTTATATCATTTATTTCTCTTATGAGGGATACATAATTATTACCATAACCCTCAAAAAATCCTCCACCATTTAATCTTAGTATATATTTACCCTTACCCTCTAATAATTCATTATACCATTCAGAATTTTTAATCTTATCCATCTGAAAATCCTTATAAAAGACATTTTCGGAATAATACTTATTGCCATAGTTATCTAATATATATATTGAAGATATATTAGAGCTAAAATTAGTGAATTGTATCAGATAATTACTAATATTATCATAGGCATTTCCTTCTTTCTGAACTCTCTTTAATGTATTTTGAACATTGTCACTTGATATAATCATCTTTGAGACGTTATTAACATTATCAATTATCATGCTCGTATTAGTTTCTGCACTTTCCAAAACCTCAACTGAACTTTGTTTCATCTTTTCTATATTATAAATAGAATTTATTTTCTTATATGCAAAGGTAAGTATGACTGTTGAAAGCACAAAAATTATTGAAAAATATACAATAATCTTTATACTTATTTTCGAATTTAAATATTTATCTTTCAAATTCTTTAATATAAAAAATTTATTATACATTTAATCATATCCTCATCATTCTATTTTCACCATTTCCTTTGTGAATTCTTCAGGACTTATTTGTCCTTTAAACAACTGACTAACTAATTCCTTTTCTTTGTTTCCTTTTTCCTCTCCCAAGTAAATATCGCCATATAAGCTATATGATGCGTTCTCTGTTAATGTCTCTAATTCTTTAGATAATTTATTTACCTTACTCTTATCATCAGTGTATTTCCATGCTGGAAGTCCCGAACCGAATTCAAAATATCTTTTTGATATTCTTTCAGCTATAAATTTTGCCGCATCAACAGCCTCTTTCTTATATTTTGTATTATTGCTTACCATTAAGTGATCCACTGCTCCACCTAAAAATTCTCTATCATTCCCATCTCCTTCTTTAACTATCGGGAATTTCTTAACGATTACATTCTCCTTTATAGATGGGTCCATATTCCCTATCTCACCGATGAACCAGTTTCCTGTATAGTACATAGGAATCTTTCCTTGTTTAAATAAAATTTCAGACTCATCTCTTGTAAGCTCCATACTTGATTCATTAAAAGCCTTTAAATCTATTAATTCCTTTAATCTATATGCGGCCTTTAATATTGTATCACTTTTATTTGCGCCTATATGTGGATCACTAGTTCCGCCTATTCCTCCTTCTCGTAGCGCTAAAATATCATAATAGAGAATTCCTGTCCAATTATCTTTTTCCCCTACTAAAAGAGGTGTTATACCTTTATTCCTAAAAGCTTTTATTGCATCTAGAAATTCATCATAATTTTCTGGTACTTTAATATTTGCTTGTGAAAAAAGCTTTGTATTACAGTAAAATGTCCCAACTGATAAGGTCATTGGTAATCCATATATGTTGTTATCGTAAGTTACATTGTTAAGCATATCTTTATTAATCTTATCTTTTGTATCTTCATCTATATATTCATTAAGATTTAATACTTTTCCAGATTCTATAAATGGCTTACTAAAGCCACCTCCCCAAGAATAAAATATATCAGGTAGCTCGTTTACAGCAAATGCTGTCTTTATCTTTGCCTTATACCTTTCATTTTCCACAGCCTCAACTTTAATTTGGACATTAGGATTAGCCTTATTCCATTCTTCCACCGTATCCTGAATTATCCTTCCATTAGCATCCATTGTGGTTTGTGACCATATATGCCACATTGTTAATGTTATTTTTTCTTTATTTTCTGTATCATTTTTGTTATCTAAAGAGCAACCACCGAAACTAACTAAAAATATTAAAATTATAGGAAATAAAATTACTTTTTTAATAATTATCCCTCCCAAAGAAACTGATAATTAGGTAGATACTGAGCAATTACTGTATAACTTTGCTATAAGCATTTTTATAAACAAAACTAATCTCATCTTCCTACCTGATAAAAAATTCTCACTTATCATTATAAATTTTAATGTACTTTACTATGATATCATCAGTTTCCTAATTTATAGTTGATAAACTTATTCTAGATCTTTCTGCCTTTAAATTTTCCTTCTTTAACTATATCTGTATTATGCTTTTACTGCAAGACTTCAAGTTCTTCTTCAAGCATAAATATACTTTATGTTTTGATAAAACCGAAATTCACCTATTAATACAGCTCATTTAGATAGTAAACCTGTTAATGACCTCATTCAATTTTAATGTTAATTCACTTTGATTCTGCGTATTAAAGGAAATTTGCTCTACTTCTTTGGTTACTTCATTTATACTATCTAATATTTCATTAGAATTGTTTTTAGATTTCTCTATATTACTTGAAAACTCTCTCATTGTACTATCTACATTGTCAATATTTGAATTTATTGCCTTTACCATGATAGCAATTTCCTCAGACATTTCATTTATAAATCTAGCATCATTTTCATAACTTTTACTGGATTCTATCATAAACTCATAATCATCGTTTACGTTTTGTTCTATATACTTTAAAATTCCTTTTGAATTTTCTGATAAATATTCAAATACATTTTTTATTTCTTCTATAATTCCATGAATACCACTTACAGTAGTAATAGATTCTTCTGCTAGCTTTCCAACTTCATCTGCAACAACTGAGAAACCTTTTCCCATTTCTCCCGCTCTTGCTGCCTCTATTCTTGCATTTAAGGCTAAAAGGTTAGTCTCTGAAGCAATGCTTACTATAGATTCACTTAAAACTTCTATTTCTTTAACTACCTTTCCCCTCTCTATAGCATCTTTATTTTTTTTGTTTTTCTCCTCATATATCTTTCTAGATAATTGTATGGAATCTTCGCTTTTTTCCATCATGCTACTTGATTTAGTTTTTATATCTACTGATTTTCTAACCTCTTGATTTACTATTGCAGCTAGATTATTTATATTTTCATTAATCTTTTGGATAGATAAAACAAATTTCTCGGTTGATGAACTCGTCTGCTCAGCTCCCACTGCTATTTCATCTGTCGATTCATTTATAAAAGAAAGCTTTGAACTTATCTCGTGAACAGATGCAGTTAATTCCTCAGATGACGCTGATAGTTCTGTTGAGTTATCTAGAATTGTCCTAATAAGTTCCCTTACATTTTTCAATGCTATATTAAGAGCGTCTCCTGTTTGTGCAAATTCATCTTTTCCCTTAAGTATAATTTCCTCCGAAAAATTATACTGTGCAAGATTATTTGCATAATTCTTTATCTTCTTTAAAGGTACTATCATATTTCTAGTCATTGCATATCCTAAAACTATAGTAAGCATCAACCCTACTATTATAAAAGTTAATATTTGTATCTCTACCTTACTATATAAATCAGCATTGTTAATATTCTCATTCTTTGCCTTAATCGAGCTATACTCTAATAATTTAGTTAGCGATGCTGCAACCTTGCTTCGTGATACTGATAAACTTCGATAATCTAGTATAGCTTCATCATAATTATTTTCCTTTACAAACTTTAGCAATGAATTACTTTTTTCCTTATAATCCTTATAAATTTCATTATAATTTAGAAGCTCATTCTCTTGATAGTCATCTAAATTTAGCTCTCTATATTCATCTATAAGTATATTTCCTTGTTCAAATCCTTTTGAAATGTCATCATTTAATTTTTTTATCATTAATTCATCTCTATCATAAATTAGGCTTAATATGTTATTATTTATTTCCAATGAATTTGCGTTTAATCTATGTAAAACATCTATAGATACGAGATCTGTATTGTACATACTATCTGATGCATTATTAACTTTACTTAAACTCTTTAAACCTATGACTCCTACCGATGTTATAATTATGAATAATAGCGTGTATGAAATTACCAGTCTTTTACCCACACTAAAATTATTCCCAAAATTCATCCTCTAAACCTCCTTGTAACCTTTAGTTCAAAGCTTGATTTTCATATGTATCTTAAATCACTTATAAATCATTCCCTATTACCAATTAATATGTATAGTTATTTAATTAAATAGCAATAAAAAGGGTAACTCAATTTGAAAATATACTAAAGTAAATTTGAATACATTAATCATTTGAGTTAGCCCTTATTAATTTTATTTGTATTTAATTATTATTTAGTTTCTGTTGTAAATTGCTTTTGTTTTTCTTTTCCGTATTCAACAATTTTATCTGGAGTTACCCATTTAACTGGTACTGGATAAACATCATCAACTTTTTCACCTTTTATTTTCTTATCTAAAGTATCAATTATAGTTTTACCTATTGCATAAGAATCTTGGTCAACAATTCCTGATATTAAATTGCTACTTACACCATTTTCCCAAGTTGGAGTATAGTCAAAACCAAAGTGATAGATACTTCCTGATTTACCTTGAGATTTTATAGCTTCCATTACACCTGTATCTGGTCCTTCTGATCCTAATGAGAATACAGCTACCATATCAGGATTTGATGTTATTTGTCCTTCTAATTGTCTTTTAGATTCTGCTGATTGGTCATTATCTTGGATTGGTTCTAACCACTCAAAATTCTTGGCATCTGCTCCCATAACTTTTTCAAATCCAGCTTTTATTCCATCTTGTCTATATGTCATAGTTGTTTGAGTTAAGTTTACTGCTGCCATTGCAATTTTACCTTTTGTTACACCCTTTTCCTTCAAAGCTTTAGCACCATTTTCACCAAGTTGTTCTCCTGCTAGCTTGTTGTCTGTTCCTATATAAGATGTTCTATTTTCCTTTGTCTTTACATCAGCATCAAAAGTTACTACTGGAATTCCCTTATCATTTGCTTCCTTAACCTTCTTATCAAACATATCTGGATCCATTGGAGCAATAGCTATTCCTGCTGCTTTATTCTTTATAGCTTCGTCAAGGAATCCTATATGCTTTTCGTTCTTTTGTGTTTCATTTGGTGGTGAAGTTTTAACTACTAAATCATATCCTAATGCCTTAGCCTCATCCTCGGCTGCTTTCTTCATAGGTGACCAGTAAGCTCCTGTATCAACTATTGGAATAAAATAAATAACCTTTTTTCCACTTGTACTTGCTGTTCCCCCAGATTGTGTCTTTGTTCCACACCCTGCTAAGCTACCAACAATAAATACTGTTGATAATAAAGCAATTATTTTCTTCTTCATAATTTTTCCCCTTCCGTAATTCCAATTTTTTAGATATGTTTTTATATTTTAAGCCTTATTCAGTAGTAAACACTTAAGCCTAAAGTCTACCAAATTACGCTCAAACGACTTTTTATGATTAGCTTTTTTTCTTAAACAAACTTCCTTTTCTGTAGAAGTCAACAACTATAGCAAGCACAATAACAGCTCCTGTTACAGCTTGTTGTAAGAATGAATTAATTCCAAGGATTGCTAATCCACTTTGGAATACTTGTATAGTAAATATTCCTACCATAGCTCCACCGATGGTTCCTACTCCTCCACCGAATTGTACTCCACCCATGATTGCACCAGCCATTGCAAATAGATCTGGACCATTTATTTCACTTGGAGCACCAACATTTATACTAGACATTAGTAATATACCAGCTATTGCAGCTAAAACACCTTCTATTGCATATACCTTTATAACATGCTTGTTTACATTTATTCCTGATAATCTTCCTGCTTCCTTGTTTGATCCAACCACATAGCAGTATCTACCAAATCTTGTATTTTTCATTAAGTAAGCCATCACTAATACTATTATGATAAATACTATAGTGTTAGTGTGTATTATTGATATTCCAACTTCTGTGTTAGAAATATTATAGAACCAATCTGGAACACCCTTTATATAAATCCCATTTGTGAAAAATAGTATTAATCCTCTTATCAAATAACTTGTACCCATAGTAAGTATAAAAGATTCTAACTTAAATTTTGTAATTAATACTCCATTAAATAATCCCCAAACTGCACCTACTAATAACCCTGCAAGTAAAGAAACTGGTACGCTAACCCCTTTTACGGCTAGATAGGCTACTGTACATCCAGAAAATGCAGCTATTGCACCAATGGAAAGATCAACACCTCCAGTTATTATTACCATAGTAATAGCAACAGTTAAAATTCCCACTGTAGGAATTTGTCTTAAGAAATTTGAAGCATTTGCTGCCCCCAAAAAGTCCGGGCTTGCTATTGAGAATACTAAAATAAGCACTACAAGTACTAGATAGATTGAATATTTGAGAAATAAGTTTTTAATATTAAACCCTTCCTTTTTCATCTTAATACCTTCTTCTTGTACAATTTTATTATTAATTGTTTGATTCATCTTTATTAATCCCTCCAAGCGTAGCTAATTTCATAATCTTTTCTTGTGTCGCTTCTTCTCTGCTAAGTTCTCCAGTGAGTTTTCCTTCACACATAACATATATTCTATCTGACATACCTAATAACTCAGGTAATTCAGAAGACACCATTATAACTACTTTGCCCTTTCTAACTAGATCATTCATTATGTGATATATTTCAGCTTTAGTACCAACGTCTATTCCTTTAGTCGGCTCATCAAAAATAAATATTTCCGAGTCCGTATTTAACCATTTAGCTAGTATTAATTTTTGTTGATTTCCACCTGATAGTGTTCCTGCCATAACATCAAGATTTGCTGTTTTAATCTCAAGTGCGTCCTTAAATCTTTCTCCAGTTTCCCTTAACTTTTTATGATTTAACACAAAATCTTTTAAGTTAGTTAAAGTTATATTATCAAGCACACTCATTACTAGAGATAATCCTTGGCTTTTCCTATCTTCTGTTAAAAGGCAGATACCATTATTGATTGCATCCATAGGTGAATTAATCTTAACTTCCTTCCCATTGATTTTTATCTTACCTTCACTTATTTTATCAGCGCCAAATACAAGCCTCATAAGTTCTGTTCTACCTGATCCAACCAAACCAGCTAGTCCTAAAATTTCACCTTTTCTTGCTTTCAAACTAACATTCTTAACTCTACCAACATTATCACTAATATTTTCTACTTCTAAAACGTATTCTTTAGGCTCAAAAATCTCCTTAGGAAATAGCTCTGTCAAATCTCTTCCTACCATCATATTTATAAGTCTTTCCTGAGTTATCCCTTCTAGTTCACAGCTTTCAATATAAGTACCATCTCTGAGTACTGTAGCTCTATCACAAATATCAAAAACCTCTTTTAATCTATGTGATATATATATTGCTGCAACACCTTCCTTTTTTAGTGTTTTTATAACTTTAAAAAGGTTTTCAACGTCCTTCTGAGATAACGATGTTGTTGGTTCATCAAAAATAATCGCTTTTGCATTTAAACTTATTGCCTTTGCTATTTCCACCATCTGTTTCTTTGCAGTTGGAAGCTGCATAACTAGGTCAGTAGCTTTTATATCTATTCCTAATTTTTTTATTATAGAATCTGTATCTTCGTGTAATTTCTTGTAGTCAACAATGCCCAAGGCTTCATTTTTATATGGTAGTCTTCCCATATAAACATTTTCTGCAACTGTCAATGTCTCTGCTAGATTTAGCTCTTGATGAACAAATCCAATACCTAATTGTGCAGCTTTAGTTGGATTAATAACTCCACAATCAACTCCTTCAACAAATATTTGACCTTCATCCTGTGTATGAACTCCTCCAAGTATTTTCATTAAAGTTGATTTTCCAGCACCGTTTTCTCCTAATAAAGCATGTACTTCACCTTTTTTAATTTCCAACTGTGCTCCCTTAAGAGCATAAACTCCTGGAAATCTTTTATGTATATTTTTCATTTCTAAAAATACATTACTCAATTCTAACCACCTCAACTTTCACTAATCGTTTTCATGAACATTTTACAATAATATATTAGTTAGTTATATTTAATATCTTTACCTGTACATTTGAAATTTTTACTTTTTAAATAATGATTAAAAAGTTATTAAATCTCTAAGAATACGTTTGCTAAACTCTCATCTTCAAAGCGTTTAACATCGTTTACATTTGTTATTTTACAGTAATGCATTAATTAATTATATGTAATATCTTTACCTCTACATTTGAAATCTTTACTTCTTAAACTTATTTTAAAAAGTCGTTATTTATTAAATTTAATAGAAACTGTTGCTAAACCAACAGATTTAGTTTTGTAGAACCTCAATTTTATAAATATAATTCTCTGAAGAATAAAAAAATCGCAGGCGACTATGGTTAAGTTCCGTATTGTGCTTCGCACTCTTTTCATAGGTGTAGATTTTTTTCACGCATCTGCCTTTTCGAACGCATGTGAGAAAAATCTGCACATCAGAAATAGCGGCTCTGCTGCATATAAGAACATTTTTTACTAGAATATAAATTCCTAAATAAGAACAAAAGTGGCTGCGCCACGCTCTTTCTTTATACCATTTTTTACAGGTCAATATCCTTATAACCATTGGTATCACTGGCTTTCAAAATCAAAAAATTCTATACTTTCCTAGACAATAAAAAAAATGTGAATTCCGAAGAACTCACATTAATTGTATGATTAAATTATGTTAATAGATAAATCATTCATTAAATTTATTATAAAAGACAGTTTGGGAAATATCTTTTCTTTTTTCGTGGTTAGGATTTGGTTTAGCCTCGTTACTTGGATAACCAATTGGTAAAAGACATACTGGTTCAAGGTCTGTTGGTATATTAAAAGCAGCACGTATAGCAACAGGGTCAAAATGGCCCACCCATGTTGATCCTAAACCAAGCTCAGCAGCTTGTAGCATCATATGTGTAGCAATAATACTTCCATCAATATCAGTATGGATTTTTCCATCATAACTACGCTCCCATGCTTCATTTTTATCAGCGCATATAAGTAAGGCTAACGGTGCATTAAAATGATAAATTGTGCAAGTTTGTAGTTTAGCAAGAGCATCCTCACTTTCAAGTACCAAAATTCTTTGCGGCTGACGATTTGCCGCAGTCGGAGCTAATTGGCCTGCTTTTAAAATTAAATTTAAATCCTCCTCACTGATTTTCTTTGTATCAAAACTTCTCACAGAATATCTTTTGGTAGCTAATTCTATAAATTTCATATATACATCTCCATTCATTTAAGTTAATATCTTTATACCTCATCTATTATAACTTTGTAAAATATTTTATGCTTAAATTTATATAATAAGAATATATTACCCGATTAGACTAGCTCCTATTTCAAATGCCTTTTGGCAATCTGAAGTTAAAATCATATAAATTAATCATTTCAGTTTCAATTTCTTTATCTTTCGCCGCTTCTTCCACTCTATCTAAATCTTTTTGATTTAACTTATCTCCCCTCTACATATGAAAAATAATCAAAATCTGCATACTTATTCATACCTGATAAGTCCTGGCACGCAATTCCTACAAAAGCACCGGTGAAAGCCCATGAACCTTTAATCGCATCATCTGACAATGTACTTGCGTCATAAACTTTGCCTATAGGCCTCCACTCATCCTTATTGGTAGCAAAGAAAAATCTAAGTTGCCTAAAATTCACTTCCACTTTTAGATAAATACGTTCTACATCAGTTATCAAGATGTTATCATCCTGAGTCATGGACTCTGATAAATCATTATTTATGCTAGCTAGAACCCCTATGCATTTGCCTCCTAATTCTTCATCCATACTTATCCTCAAATAATAATAGTTTTCTGTGTTATAATAGCAAATTAATCCTGCAAGCTGCAACGTTATTTCAGGTTCAAATTCAACACAGGTTTCGGCAGAATAAACAAAGTTCTGCTGGCGTCTTGCTATCATACTTTGTGTAAACTTGGAAAACATTGATTCTTTTCCATATAACCTTAAAAATCCTGGCCTTTCAGTAAGTGACATAAAGGTTTCCGCTGGAACTCTTAAGGACTGAAAATTTATATTTAATAAAGTATTATTGAAATCGTCATACTGTGAAACTAAGACATCTTCTTCATTATTTGATTCACTTTCACTGTTATTGTTAATTTCTATTTCCCAAGAAGGTAAGTTATCTGTGTCAGAACATAAATAAAGCCAATCATCTTCACGCCATTCCACCTTTTGTATAGCCGTTTCTCTTCCTAAAATACAGCGATCTGTTTCAGGAAGAGGTCTTCCACAAAGGTGAACCATAAACCATTCATTATTAGGACCTTCCACAATGCTTGCATGTCCTGCTTTTTGAAGAACCTTATGCATATCACTTCCCACAGAAGTAAGAATTGGATTTTGTGGATGAACCTCATAGGGACCCGTAAGTTTTCTCGAACGAGCAAGTGTTACTGCATGTTCATAACTAGTGCCTCCTTCGGCCGCCATCAAATAATAATAGTCATTATGCTTATATATATGAGGACCCTCAGAACAACCTAAATCTGTCCCTTTAAAGATATTCATTGCAGGACCAGTAAGGCATTTGTTTTTTTCATCATATTCTTGTAAAAGATGACCAGCAAAATTATTCTTTCCTATACGATTATCCCATTTCATGTTTATAAGCCACTTTTTTCCGTCATCGTCATGGAATAGAGATGGATCAAAACCACTCGAATTAAGATACACAGGCTCTGACCACTCACCACAAATATCGCTTGAGGTTACCAAATAATTGTGGGTATCTTTAATGTGTCCGTTGTTGTTTACTATTGTATATATTAAGTAAAAGATGCCATTATCATAGGACAGACATGGTGCCCAAATTCCACCCGAATCAGGAGTTCCTAACATATTTAGCTGAGAGACTCTATTCAAAGGATGTGCTATAAGCTCCCAATTCACTAAATCCTTAGAATGATGAATTTGAACTCCTGGAAACCATTCAAAAGTAGAGGTTGCAATATAGTAGTTATCCTCAGCTTTACATATAGATGGATCTGGATTAAATCCCTTTAAGATTGGATTTTTAATTTTTAACATAATTATCCTCCTTAAGTTAAGAATTTTATATATAGAAAGACTACAGAAAATATTGAAAGGTCTGACTCCAATGGACTATTGAAATCAGACCTTAGCATCATAATCTTTCATTATTTCTCCTGTCTACTTGACAGAGTGAATTTCAAATATGAAGTACCTTTTTATAAATCTTCAAGATACATATTTATCATAATTTCGATTATTAAGACAACTCTACTTTTTGTAAAGTGCCATCATCATTGTACTTTATTTCAGTGTATTTTACACAACGTCTATTATCAGCTCCACCAGACAAAGAACTATCATGATAGAATAAATACCATTTACCTTGGAACTCAACAATTGAGTGATGAGTTGTCCAACCAATTACAGGATCAAGTATTTTCCCTTTAAATGTATAAGGTCCCTTTGGATTCTTACTCATAGCATATACTATGCAATGTGTGCTACCAGTAGAGTATGAAAGATAATAATTTCCATTATATTTATGAACCCATGGTCCTTCAAAATATCTTCTTTCTTCATCACCAGCAAGTATAGGATTTCCATCTTCATCAACAATTGATATCTCCTCTGGAGCTTCTTTAAATGTAAGCATATCATCATTTAATTCAGCTACTCTTGGACCTATAGCAGGTGCTGTAGCAGCAGGACCATCTCCATCTGGATTAAAAGTGCCAGTTTGCCATTTTTCTAGCTGTCCTCCCCAAAGGCCTCCAAAATAAACATATGATCTATTATCGTCATCCATTAAAACAGCAGGATCAATGCTATAGCTTCCAGGTATATAACCTTCTTGCGCTTTGAATGGTCCCGAAGGCGATTCACTAGTAGCTACTCCAAGTCTAAAGATATCTTCTTTATCTCTTGCCGGGAAAAACAAGTAATAAGTTCCATTCTTATAAGCAGCATCTGGAGCCCATAATTGTTTACTTGCCCATGGAATATCTTTTAAGTGCAGTGCTTCTCCATTGTCGATACAAGGTGAATTAGTATCATCAAGAGATAAAATATGGTAATCTTCCATGTTATATTGGTCACCATTATCGTTTGAAATCTGTACTTGGTCAAGATCATGAGAAGGGTAGATGTAGATTTTACCTTCAAATACATGAGCAGAAGGATCTGCCGTATAAATATGAGTTACTAGAGGTTCGTTTTGTTTTGCAATATCTTTCATATGATTCTCTCCTATCTTTTCTTTGAATATTTATTTACGAGTCAACTTACGATTATTCTTTTATAATTACGATTTAAGCGTTTAATACTTAATTTAAATCTTCATATTAATTCAATATTTACTTCCAATGGTGCTACTGAGGTAAGCTCAAAGCTTCTCTTATCTGGTTGTGATACCCCTACAAATAATTTGAATTGCTTACTATCAAGAAGCCTTTCTCCGTCATCATTTACAACTTCGAATGATTTCTTATCCAATTTCATTGTTACAGTTTTGCTTTCTCCTTTTTTCAATGAAACACGTTTGAATCCTGCGAGACTATGATTTAGTACAGCATATTTTGATTCTATATCTTTTACATAGCATTGAACTACTTCTTCAATATCATATTCCCCAGTATTTTTAATCTCTATGCTGATATCAAAACTCTCAAAGCCAGGCTTAACAAAAGGCACTTGTAAATTAGATAATTCTACTGTTGAATAAGTTAAGCCATACCCAAATGGATATAAACTCTCATGCTCTAAATATCTATAAGTTCTTCCCTTCATTGAATAATCAGTAAACTCAGGAAGCTTAGCTGCGTCTTTATAAAAAGTTACTGGTAACTTTCCACTTGGTGAACATTTTCCAAATAATATATCTGCTACAGCAGTTCCTCCATGGCTACCTGGATACCATGCATTTAAAATAGCTGCACATTTTTCTTCTGCTCCATTAAGTGTTAAAGCACTTCCTGCTCCTAAAATCACAATAACAGGCTTTCCAACCTCAATTACTTTTTCAAGTAAATTTTGTTGCCTTCCTGGCAAGTTCAAATTCTCTTTGTCTCCTGCCCCGTAGCTATTACCAGCATCACCTTGTTCTCCTTCAATTGTGGAATCTAATCCTAGGCATAATACAACTACATCAGATCTTTCTGCTACTGAAATCGCTTCTGATAATCTATCATCTGGTCTTGCTAAATCCTCCACTTTATCTTTAAATAGGTGACACCCTTCAGAGTAATACACTCTCACATTATCACCAACTGCATTATGAATTCCTTCTAATATTGTTGTATACTTAGATGCTGTTCCTGAGTAATTTCCCTTTAACATTATCTCACTGTTTGCGTTCGGACCAATCACTGCAATTGATTTTAAATTTGATTTATCTAATGGAAGCGTTCCATTATTTTTTAGTAATACCATGGATTTTCTAGATGCTATCAATGCAACTTCGTTATGTTCTCTAGAATCGTTTACTTCATATGGTATCTTGTTATATTCACAATCTTCATCAAACATACCTAATTTAAATCTTGTTGTCATTAATCTTTCTGCTGCTGTAGTTATTTGTTCTTCAGTTACTAAACCTTCTTTATAAGCTAATAGCAAATTAAGATACATATTTCCGCAGTTAAGATCACAGCCATTTTCTATAGCCAATGCTACTGATTCAGTTGCAGTACTTGTAACCATATGGTGTAAATGAAAATCTGCAAGAGCCCAGCAGTCAGATACTACATGTCCTTTAAATCCCCATTTGCCTCTTAAGATATCTTTCAACAAAGTCTTACTACCACAACATGGCTCCCCATTTGTACGATTATATGCTCCCATTACACTTTCAACATTTGCCTCTTTTACACATGCCTCAAATGCTGGTAAATATGTTTCATATAGATCCTTCTTGTTAACTACCGCATTAAATTCATGCCTTAACCCTTCTGGTCCGCTATGAACTGCAAAATGTTTTGCACAAGCAGCTAACTTTAAATATTTTCCTTCTCCTTGCAATCCTTTTATGAATGCAACCCCTAATCTCGATGTTAAATAAGGGTCTTCCCCGTAAGTTTCATGTCCACGTCCCCATCTAGGATCTCTAAAAATATTTATATTTGGAGACCAATAAGTTAGTCCCTTATATATGCCTCTGTCATCTTTTTTGCTGTATTCATTGTATTTAGCACGTCCCTCTGTAGCAATAATATTTGCAACCTTTCCAAGGAATTCATCATCAAATATAGCGGCTAAACCAATCGCTTGAGGGAACACAGTTGCTGTTCCAGCTCTAGCTACCCCATGAAGACCTTCATTCCACCAATTATACTCGGGTACATTTAAGTGCTTTATTGCTGGTGATTGATAAGTTAATTGCTCCGCTTTTTCTTGTAATGTCATTTTAGATACTAATTCTTTTGCTGCCTTTACTGCAAATTCATGAGTATTTTCTTGCTCGCCATTCATCTATATCCCTCTATTCCTTAAATATTTATGGAGATTAAAATTTATAATACAATATTCACTTCGTAATTTAATAATATAAAATTTATGGTTGACTTAACAAGAAAGTATTTATATAATTGTAGACAAAATTTACTCTCTTGGAGGTATTCTATGTTAAAATACGAGTCGCATCACTTTGGAGAAAACACTCTTTTTTCCCACTACCATCCAATTAGCCTTAATTACCCTGTTCATCTACATCGAAGCTTCGAGTTCATATCTGTTATTGATGGAGATCTTCAAATTTCTGTTAATAATAGAAATTTTGAAGTAAAAAAGGATGAATGTATATTAATTTTGCCTTACGAAATCCACTCTCTCTCAACTAATAAGTACTCTGATGCTCGTATTTGTATATTTTCCCCTGAATATGTAAAAACATTTGACAGCATGATCTATGGTAAATTTCTCGAAAATCCAGTCTTTAATTTATCACATAACGCGCGATCTCTTATACTAGACAAAATTTTCAGAGATAATGTCAATGTTCTCGAGATGAAAGCTTGTCTTTATTTGCTTTGTTCTGAAGTTATGGAACATACGCAATTACTTGTAAGCGTGAAAAATGATTATGAATTATTACATAAAATCCTTAACTATATTCAAAATAATTTTACTAAAGATATCTCATTAAAAAGCATTGCAGATGAATTTTGCTACAGTTACAATTACCTATCCAAATATTTAAATAATGTACTCGGAATATCGTTTGTTGATTTTGTTAATCAGAATAGAATTAATTACGCGGCATATTTATTAAAAAATACAGAGGACACGATTACTGATATTACTTATAAATGTGGCTACTCAAGCATCCGTTCATTTAATAGAAACTTTCTTAAGATTATGAATATGACTCCAAAAACTTATAGAAACTTTTAATCTACAGTTAATTAAATACTAAGCGATGGAAATTCCAGTATTCTCAAACGTCTATAAATGCGATTACTATTTTGTCCATTGTATGAATTTCAACTTATTCATATTGATATTCTTGGTTATAAATAATTAAAATCAAGAGTATCAAAAAATATAAAACTTTGCATAGCTAATGAAAGTTATACTGGAATTTATAATAACTTTAAGTGGGAAAATATTAATAAGGTTAAAGCTAAGAAACTAAAGTATTTGAAACGTAGTTAAAATAACAGTATTAAAATAAATGTAAACATTATTTTAATACTCTCTTATCTATTCAGTTATTGTAGAAGTAACTGTCATAGTATTCTAATTACTAATGGCGCAAATATATATGCTAAAATCAATAAAACTTCTACCCAACCAATACCATAAAACATGCCTCCAACACCCTCAAGTTCACTTTTATTTTCTTCCTTATCATTCATACCGTACTTTCCTCCATGAATTTAATGATATTAGAATTATTTCCCTTGGTATTAAGATTTAAACTACATTAAAACAATTCATTTTTAGTATTTCATTAATTATAAAAAATACAAAACCAGGGTTTATTTTTAAACCCTGGTCTGTTTCGAAACAAGTGTACTTATGGGGACTTTAAAATCATTTTCGGACTAATCCTAAAATATTATTGTTAAAATCAATGTCCATGAGAACCACCTCTTTCAGTTATTATTGTGTGTAATATAAAATTAAATATACTAGAATATAAAACCATATATTCCACATAGTATTATTTCTTCTATTAAAAAGCTTATAATTTTTTTCATCATAATAATTTATATGCACTAGTTAATGCTCAATTAATGGCTTGTAACTTCCAAATTCACCTTTCATAATAAATTTCATAAATTAGCGTTGAAAATCCTATTTCAATGGATATAATTGTAATAGGAGGTGTTTAAATGGAATCGAATAAACTAAACACTAGACTTTCTTTAGTCGGGGCATTGCTAGGCTTAACATTATTCATTATGGGTGGATTATTGAATACTATACTAGATCGTTATATAATAATTATCCCAGCTGTTACTATAGTAATTAGTTTGATATCCTTAATAAAATCTAAAAAAACTGATATAAAAATTAAAAGTTATTCTTCTCTTGGGTTAATACTTGGACTATTTTACTTTATTTTATCTTTATATGAATTATTAAAATTATAAATTTGTAAAGCCCTTATATTCTAATATTACACTTGCAAGAGAAAAACATGCCTTGCTATTTTCACTTAAGTGCAAATGGTAAGAACATGTTTTATTATTTTCTGGCTAATATCATTGTTTTTATATCTTCATAAAACTATATGATTTATAGATACTAATTTACAGATAATATAAAAACATCAGTTCGAATTTTTGCGATAAAAAAAATACCTAAATACTTTTATTAATACTATTCATATATTCATTAATTAACTTATCTAACTTTATACTAAGTTCTAATAATTCCTTATCATTTGTAATTATTTCCTTATTCTTAATTAATATATTTAATTCCTCTCTAGTTCTTTCAAGTTCACTCTTTATACCCATAGCTTTCGTTCTTCCTTATTCCTTAAATTTATACTTTATCCATATTATACAATAATAATGCATTAATTTCAAACATATGTTCGTATATTTCTTATAATTATGATTCTGGCACTATCAGCCTCCATTACGGACTTTCACCAATTAGCACGCGCCCATGCTGGGCAAACTACAAAAAAATAAGAGCTTATATTTTATAAACTCTTATTTTACACAATGATGTCTCAAGTTCTTATGTGTCCTATAAATATTTACATATATTTATAGCTACATAGGAATATAGTTATCTTTTTAAATATGTTTCTATGAATAAAGGTATATATTTACCTTTGTTCATATTAAACTTTAAACTGGTGCTCCAAATACATATTAGAGCTTTTCAGTTTTTTACTTCTTAGTCTTAAAAAAGTCAAGGCAGCCCCGATTAAGCTTATTACTGCAGCCGCTATATATACAGTTCTCATAGCATATATAAAAGCATCATTTCTTCCTGCTACAAAATCTGTAACACGGTATCCAATTATAGAACTCATCATGCTATATAAAAGCGTTGTAGCTAAAGCTATCCCACATACCATTCCCAAGTTTCTTACAAGAGCATTTACGCTTCCTGCAATTCCAAGTTTCTCTTTCGGTACTGTTGACATTATCAAAGAATTATTAGGCGATTGAAATAATCCCATACCAATAGACATAATTCCTATGAATATTATTGTGATTATTACAGTTGAATTTACATTTAAAGTGGACATTAATATTAAACCTAGGCTTATAAGTATCAAACCTATGAAGGTTAAAAGCTCTGAGCCAATTTTATCTGATAGGCTTCCACTAAGAGGTGCTACTACAGTTAAGAGTAATGGATAAACCATCATTATTAATCCAGTATGCTCGGGTGTATAATTCATTACATCCTGAAGATAAAATGGCAGAATAATATTGTTACAGAAGATTGCCACAAAAGTTACAAATGCACAAAATATACTTAAAGAAAATAATTTATTACTAAATATATTCAATTGTAATAGAGGATCTTCTTTTTTCTTTTCCACAAAAATAAATATTATAAATGAGATAATTGCTATGGCAAAGCTCAATAAAATTATTGGATCTGAAAAGCCAATGTTTAAACCTTCATCTAAAGCTCCAAAAAGTGGAACTATTGCAAACATAAATAATACAGCTCCTAAGATATCTAATTTTCCCTTAACTGTTTTATTCCCCTTCGGCAACAATTTAATAGCATAAAATAATGCTATTACTCCAATAGGTACATTTATCAAAAAAATATATTCCCAACTTGCTGCGCCTACTATTAGTCCTCCAAGTCCTGGTCCTATTAGAGATCCTAAAGCTACAGAAGTACCTAAAAATCCAAGAGCTTTTCCTCTTTCATGTGGAGGGAATGTTTCTGTAATAATCCCTTGATTATTAGCCATAGTTCCAGCAGCGCCTATAGCTTGTACTATTCTTGCTAAAATAAGTATTGGAAAAGATTTTGTTATACCACATAACAAAGATCCAAGGGTAAATAATCCTAATCCAAATGTGAACATCTTGGATTTTCCAACCATGTCTCCAAGTCTTCCAAAAATCAATACTGTCCCAGCGATTACTATTAAATAACTTGTTGCAACTAATTGTATACTAGATGTTGTTACATTTAAAGCAATGGCCATTTTAGGTAATGCTACATTTACAATGCTACCATCTAGGGCAGACATAACTGTAAACATTAAAACTATTACCAATATAGACCACTTGTTTCTATTTTTTGCATTTTCCATCAATTTTCCTCCTTTATCACTTGTCACTATTTAGCTTACATAGCCATATTACCTTAATTCTCAAATTCGTTTAATCTTCGAATATTGATTAGAATTTTCTTTAAAGACTGCATTGTAATTAACATTTCTGCTTCTGATATATCTTGTGTTATTAAACTCATCAACGTTTGAACATCTTCATGAATTTTTGGCAATACTTCTTTAGCTTTCTCTGTTAAATATAATTTATAAGATCTACTATCTTTTTCATCTTGTTTTTTATAAACATAACCAAGATCTACTAATTTTGTAATTGTTCTTGCAGACATTGCCTTGTCATTACCAAGTTCTTTGCTTAAGCCGTTTTGGCTTATACCTTCGTTTCCTTCAAGATTAAACAAATATGGGCTGGAACCACTGCTTAATCCATATTTTTTTAAGGCCTTTTCTAAATACATTTGCTTATATCTAAAAATTTTACTTGTAATCATTATGAGGTTCATGCTTTCAACATCCATAATCATTCTCTCCTTATAATATAATTGATTAGTCTACTATATTATATTTACACTATGTTGACTTGTCAACTTTTATAATGGAACATTTTTACTAAATAGAATACAAATATTCTATTTATATTCATATAATCTTGATCATCATACACCCCGTTCTCACAACAGACTTATATAAATTACTTTTGAATAATCTTTTTAATTATTGAAAGCATCATAGTTGATCTCTTACTACAAAGTGATAATATAACAGCTCCTTATCAATATTTACTTATAAACATTATCAAATTTATACTTTTAAAATTTATCATCTTATCATATCCCAATATAATTGACCAATCAACAATACTTTGTCATCGTCAAGTTGACTAGTCAATCTATTTGTTTATTTTTACATATTTTATGAAGATGAAGCAAAAACTCATTTAACTCATAATTGGTAATAATGATGATATGGCTATAGATGCAATTAATCATTTGTTATAATCTTGCAACGCTTCATCTTCACATCTTAGTTCTCCACTGTCCTTCAAAATTATTTTTACAAACTTATTTATATTTTTTATCTAGCCATAACAGTTCATTTAAAATTCTATATATCTCGAAACGCTGTGTAAGTCTTTTTCCACTCTAAGTAGCACACTCCTTCTTTATATTATTATCTCCCATCCACGCTCGCATAAAGCGTTGGTTGCATCGCCCTATTTGATTACAATATAGCTGGAAAATTAACGTCTTATACGGTAGTTTGAGGTATGATTTGGACAACTAAAAAATATTAAAAAATGCCTGAGTGCTTAGTTTTACTTAGCACTCAGGCATTCTTCACATCTTATTTCATGGCGGAGAGAAGGGGATTTGAACCCCTGATAGAGTTGCCCCTATACACGCTTTCCAGGCGTGCTCCTTCGACCACTCGGACATCTCTCCATATAGTATTTAATGCTTTATTATAATATCATATAATTGTTATCGATTCAACTGAATATTTTATATATAGAAATCCTATCATTTAATATAATAGAATCTATTTATTCATATTCAATATAAACCATCATCCTTCCATTTTCGTAATTAATGCAAATAATAGGCAGAAATACTTAAAATTTAAGTACTTTTGCCTACTATAAATTACTTCTAATTTAATTAGCTATCATTTCTATAATGAAATAGATAGTAATAACACAAAGTTATCTCTTAAAGTGCTTATATAAACTTATTTATACATATACTCTCTAGTCCATGGTAAATCGTTGTTTACTCCTTTATTGAATACAAATTGATGAATACTTATATTTCCGGAGTTAAAAGATGCTGCACAAGCATTTAAATACAATCTCCACATTCTTATAAATGTTTCATCCTTAGTCTTCCTTATCTCTGGCAATGCATTCTCAAAATTCTTTGCCCAATGCTCCAAAGTTCTTCCATAATGAAGTCTTAAGTTTTCTGCATCGATTAAAGTGAACTTTTCATCCGACATACAATTGATTAGCTCTCTAACTGCTGGAACATATCCACCTGGAAATATATATTTATCAATCCATGTATTATTTCCTCCAACCTCTGTTGATGTTATGCAGTGGAGTAAAGATACACCTTTATCATTTAATAAGTTATTGACATTTGAAAAATACTCTGCAAGATGATCTTGCCCTACATGTTCTAACATTCCCACACTAACTATTTTATCAAATGTTCTATTTTTTAGTTCCCTGTAATCTACAAGTTCAACTTCAAGAAGATCCTCTAATCCTTCACTTTTTATTCTTTCTTTAACTTTTGCTAATTGTTCAGAACTTAAAGTTATACCCATCGCTTTTACCTTATATTTTTTTGCCGCAGATATTATCAGTTCACCCCAACCACAACCTATATCAAGTAGTGTTTCTCCTTCTTTTAAGTTTAACTTTTTAAGAATATGTTCTACTTTATTCTTTTGTGCTTGAGTTAATGAATCACTTTTGGATTTGAAGTATCCACATGAATATGTCATAGTATCATCTAACCATAACTTATAAAAATCATTTCCAATATCGTAGTGGAACTCAATATTTTTCTTGCTATTTTTGATACTATTTGTAGCCATCCTTAGTAAATTTGCATATTTGTCACTATTACTCAAAAAACTTTCCTGATTATTATATAAAGATTCTATAACCTTTTGAATACTTCCTTCAATATCTATTTTTTTAGTCATATAAGCTTCACCAAATGTTAATGAAGGATCCTTTATAATATCGGCTTTAGGAATAGGCTCATTAAATATTATTCCAAATTCTGGATTCCCTTCCCCATAAATTTCTGAACTTCCATCCCAAAGTTTTAATTCAAAAGTATCTGAAAATAAATTCTTAAATAATGTTTTGTAAAATATTTTATCAATAATCATGATAATCATCTCCCCATTTAAAATTAATTATTAAATATAGAACTTTAAACAGAAATATGCAAATTAAATTTCTAAATAGATTCTAAACAATATGATTTAATTCCAAGTGTTTTTGTGCTGCAATTGAAGCTGCACTAGAATTGTGGTCTTTTAAAGCCTTCCATATTTCTTCATGATGGTCTTTAACAAGTATTTTATTAATAGTATGAACTTTTGAATTTTCAATATATTTTTCAACCAAAGAAGATATAGAAAACATTATAGTTGAAATTAAGTGATTGCCAGTAGCTTGCGCTATTTTATAATGAAATTTTTTGTCTAATATAGCACAGGCTTGAATATCTGAATTATTATTTAATTCGTCCATTATTTCCTTCAATTCTATAAGTTGTTCATCAGTTATATTTTTAGCAGCGATAGCTGCTGTTTCTGGTTCAATTATTTTTCTAAGCTCAAGAACATCCTCACTTTTGCTTCCTAGAAGTAAGAATACAATAGATAGAGGTTCAAGCAGACTATTTTCAAATTTTTCATTGATAAAATTCCCTTCCCCATGCTTAGATTCTATAAGTCCAAGCATTTGTAAAGATTTTAGTGCTTCTCTAACAGATGCTCTGCTAACCTCAAGCTTCTCGCATAAATCTCTCTCCGATGGTAATTTATCTCCACTCTTTAGTTCTCCTCTTTTAACAATTTCTTTTATTTGCTCTATTACTATTTCATATATTTTTGTACTCTTCACAGGACTTAACATCGATATCATCCTCTCAAAACTTTATATGTTTGCTTTTGATAAGTAGTTAAGTAATTCGTTGTAATTTTTTTCTGCTAACAGTTCTTTATTTTTTGAATTCTCTATTTTATGATTATGTATACTAATATTTTTTCTAAAGCTATCCAATGTGTTCATAATAGCAATTTTAAAAAGAGGAATACTATCAATTATTCTCTTTATTCCATATACATATTCATCATCGCTCAGTTTAAAACATTGAAATAATCCAGAGGTCAACCTCCCATCAGAAAAGATATAGATATATCTATCGCTCATTTCATCGGATAAATTAACTTCTATTTTATGCTTATATAGTCTAAAAACAACATCTCTACTTTTTATAAATATTGGAAATATACTAGAAAAAAGCATCGCCATATTATTATCTTCCTCATCAATTAAACCAGAGAAGTCATTTTCATTAAGTTTCATTATAATTTCATCTGTAAATATGCTATTTTTTATTTCTTTTCCTAACTTTACTTTTAACCTCTGTTCTCTCTCTTCAATTAATAAATTATCAATAGAACTAAATAACTTATTAATTGGACTCTCTCCCTTTTTGTAGTTATTTTTATCTCCACTCAAAGATAATACCCCCTAACTAATTTAAAAATACTGAAAATAAACTCCATAATACAGGTGCTATCAGTACAGTCACAATCCCAGAAATTGCAATAGTTAAACTACTCATAGCTCCTTCAATTTCACCTATTTCCATAGCTTTTGCTGTCCCAACAGCATGTGATGAACTTCCCATGGCAATTCCCATTGCTACTTTATCATTTATCCTTAATATTTTATATAGAAATGGTCCAATGATAGAGCCTAATATTCCAGTAATTATAATAGCAACAACAGCTACAGAAGGAAGCCCTCCTAACTGTTTAGATAATGCCATTCCTATAGGAGTTGTTATAGATTTAGGAATTAATGATTTTGTAAGCTCGCTTGAAAGATTAAATGCCTTCGAAAGCAGAATTACAGATATCATTCCAGATACAGCTCCAAATAAAATACCTAATAAGATAGGTAAAGCATTTTCTTTAAACAAAGAAAACTTTTTATATAATGGTAATGCTAATGCAATAGTTGCTGGAGCTAAAAAGAAAGAAATTATTTGTCCCCCGCTATTATAATCATCATACTTAATATTAAATTTTAATAAAAATGTAATCAGAATTATTATCGCTATAAGTAATGGATTAAATATTGAAAGCTTAAGTTTTTGTTTTATTAAAAGACCTATTTCATAAGCAATAATAGATATTAAAACCCCGAAAACAGGTGAATTTATCATATCATTCATTTTGAAGTCACCTTCCTTAAAAATTTAACAACGTAGGCAGTCACAATCCAAACTACAAATGTGGAAATAACAATTATAGTGGAGAAAGGTATAATCTTACCTTTAATTGCTTGGAAGGATGTCACTAACCCTACCCCTGCTGGAATAAATAAGAATGACATATGAGATATTAATACCTCACATATATCTTCAATCATCTCAACTTTAACAATTCCAAAATATAAAGCTAAGAAAAGAAAAATGAGACCTAAAACTGTCCCTGGTATAGGTAATTTAAAAACTACTTGTACTATTGTTCCTAAAAAATATGATACTAGAATAATCATTAACTGCTTTAAATACTTCAACTAAAAATCACCTCTTGTGTAAAAATCATTGGTATAGTGGTCTGACCAGTTGTTATTACTATATCATATTTATTTTTATATCTCAACTTCATAATATTCTAAAAATGTGATTTTATTCCCCATATTTCCAATTGGCTCTCACTAACTACCTATATCTTTACTAATCTCTTTAAATAAGAAAAGCACCTTAAATCTAATACTTTTAAGATTTAAAGTGCATATTTTATTTCCATATTGTAATGAAATTAAAAATTAATTCTATTTTAACTATATATATTTTTTATAATTTATTTATACTTATTTCTTCTCTGGCAAAAAAATTCCAACATGATATCCGAACATTCTTTATCATATAGCCATTTGGTACTTACAAAAGAATTTAACCATTTATTATCTGTAACATCAATTACTGAACCACAAGCACCCATATCTTTATTAAATGTTCCTATATATACTTTAGATATTCTACTCTGAATTATCGCCCCCGCACACATAGGACAAGGTTCTAATGTAACATACATCTCAGCTCTATTTAATCTCCAATCTCCAATAAATTTCGAAGCTTCTTTAATGGCTAAAATCTCAGCATGAGCAGTACTATCATTTAAGGTTTCTTTTAAATTATGAGCTCTTCCTATTATTTTATCATCCAATACAATTACTGCTCCTACTGGAATCTCCCCTTTTTTCATTGCCATCTTAGCTTCTTCTTTTGCAATTTTTAGAAAATCAACCATCTGTAATGCTCCCATCATGAATTTTCTTGACTAAATATTTTTAATATTATATATGTTCCTTTCTCAATATTCTACCATATAATAAAAATATAAAATCATAAGTTTCATACTCATTATTATCAACTTATATTCAATGATCAAATAAAAATCCAAAAATATAGAAGGGATATATTTAAAATATCTCCCTCCTATATATGAATTCATCTAGCTCGGCTTAATTTAATTCGTTTAGTGTCGGCATTGAAGCTATAGCACCGTAGTTAGTGCATGTTATTGCGCCTACCTTATTTGCAAATGAAATTATATCTTTCCATCTATCAAAACTTATACTCTCTTTGTCATCAATATCAGATACCTGTCTTAATACAGCTCCAACAAATGCGTCTCCTGCACCAGTGGAATCTACTTGCTTAATTTTTATAGATGGTATTACTTCATTTTTTCCATTAACACTTAAGTATGTGCCCTTAGACCCTAAAGTAACTGTTACAACCTTAACTCCAATTTCATGTAACTTGTTAACAGCGCTTTCTATATCTTTTTCTTTTGTTATTAAATATAATTCTTCATCACTTAGTTTCGTAAAGTTACTGTATCTCAAGAATTTAACACAATCCTCAACAAACAGCTCTAACTTGTCTTGAGTGATTAGTGCATCGCGGTAATTAGGATCAAATGATACATATATGTTATTAGATTTCGCATATTCTAATAGTTTAAAATATGTCTTTTTTAACTCTCCCTCTAAAAATCCCGTTGCGGACCCGAAATGAATTATATCCGAATTACTTATCTTTGATAAATCTATATTATCAAACGAATATTCCCCATCACTACCTCTTAAGAAGTCAAAGTTACGTTCACCATTTGCATCAATTCCAACTAATGCAATTGTTGTACTTCCTCTTTCTACGGTCATCTCAGTATTTATATTCAAGCTTTTTAGCAGCTCAACTAAGTGCTTACCAAAAAAATCATTACCTACTTGTCCTAAAAAATAAGCATTACCTTCTAATTTACAAATACTCGCTGCTACATTTGCTGGTGCTCCACCTGCTTTTTTCTCAAATTTCTCTCCATTTTTTAAACCTTTATTATCTACACAAACCATATCAATTAAAAGTTCCCCAATGCAAAAAACATTATTATTCATACTTCACACTCCTTAAGTTCCACATATTTAGCTCATTAATTGTAACTTTTCTATCATTTCTTATTTCAAGTTCTAATCCTTCACTCTTAGGGTAATATGTTAATGTTGTTACTTCCAATCCATCTTGATAATATATTTCCATCACCGAATTGTCAATAAATACATTCATTTTTAGTTCTTTTAAAGAATTTAATTTGAATTTTCTTATACCTTTTCCGCCAATATTCATATTACTTCTATCAACTGTACATAGTTGTTTTTTATTATCATATGTTATAGAAATATACTCGTCATTAAATTTAAATTTAACTTCTGTAAATTCAACATTCTCAACTTCTATACTTATCATTATTTCTACTGAACGAGACTCTAAAGCTAAATTGTAGTTATTCAAAGTTAATCCTTTAATATCTATTAATTGAGTTTCTCTTAAATTTCTAATTTCATTAATGGGCTTTTGATAAAGGACATTATTCTTATACTCTAAAACTCTAGGTATAGTTAGTGAATACATCCATCCATTCTCATATGTCGGATATTCAGAGTCCCTATCTGGCATTCCAATCCATCCAATCATTATATTTTTACCATTATGATTAAATATTTGCGGAGCATAAAAATCAAATCCCATATCTAATTCTTTAAATCTGCTATGATTTTTCAACTCAACACTCTTTATATCTAGCTCACCAATTACATATCCGGACTGATATAAATTTTGATTTTTCAATTCTTCTTTTTCTAAACCTTGTGGTGAAAATATCAATGCGTGTTTATCTTTACTTATCCTTATTATATTAGGGCATTCCCACATGTATCCAAAGTCTTTCATATCGGTTTTTAACTCACCAAGCAAATTCCATTTAACTGAATCTATTGATTCATAAATTAAAGCTCTTCCTTTTAAATCTTCACTTTGAACACCTAATATCATGTAATAAGTGTCATCTTCTATAAATACGTATGGATCTCTAAAGTGAGATGTATATCCGTTTGGTTGTTTATCTATAATTACTCCATGTTTCTCTATTATTCCATCTTTATTACAAGTGGCTAAGCACTGATATGACTCTCTTTCACCATTTGGACCTTTTACGTTTCCTGTGTAGTATAACTTTAACTCATTATCTTTAATCAATGCACACCCTGAATAGCATCCATTTCTATCAAACCAATCTTGTGGTTTTAACGCTATTTTGGGCTTAGTAAAGTTAATGAAATTGGTTGTTGTTACTAATCCCCAGTGCTTTGTTTTATGCTCACATCCAAATGGATTCCATTGATAGAATATATAAAACTTATTGTCGTAATAACTTAATCCATTTGGGTCATTGATCAGACCAAACGGCATCTCAATGTGAAAGTTGTTTCGCCATATACTCGTTTCTTTATTACTGTAATAATTATTTAAATTTTGGTTTATTTCCTGGTATGATTTTGGGTTTGGCATCTTTCCTCTTCTCCTATTAATTTAATTAATCCCACCCACACTTTCTCTTTCTATTAGCCTCAAGGAAGTATCCTTATTCTCTTCTAACTCTTTTCCCTCTATTAAATCTAGAATTCCTTGAGCTGCTTTTATACCAATTAATTCATAATCAAAAGCTACTGTTGTAAGTGTAGGGTATGAAACACTTCCTATATCATATCCTCCAAATCCAGCTACTGAAATTTCTTCTGGAACTTTAATATTATTTTCATGTAAATATCTAAGTACTCCTAAACAAATATTATCAGTTGCACAAACTATTGCTGTGGGCTTATATTCTAATATCTGGCTAGCCTTACTGTATGCATTAGTAAATGAAAAATCAGTTTCAACAAATTGAACATTACAATCTGGATTATCTTTCTTCACGGCATCAATGAATCCATTTTTACGATCCACTCCTACTGCTATATCCCATTCATTTACTCCTAAAAATACTATATTTTTATGCCCCTTAGATTTAAAATAACTTCCAAGTATTTTTCCTGCTTCATAATCATCTATTTTTATATAATTAGTAAACTCATTTTTTTGTCCTGTAAATATAGTTGGAATACTAAGCCTACTAATTAATTGAATATGCTTTTTAGTAATAGCCATAGAATTAATAATTATTCCATCAACTCCTTGCTGATAAAGGCTATTAATGTTTGCTAGTTCTTTCTCTATATCTAATTCACTGATCAAGATAATTCCTTGATAATCATTTTCCATTAATTTTTTATTGATACCAGTTAATACTTTGCCTATTGTAACAGAATCGATTCTAGGAATTACAATTCCAACTAATCCACTTTTTTTAGTCTTTAATCTCTTTGCAAAAAAATTAGTTTCAAATCCAGTCTTTTCAATCGCTTCTTTTATCTTCTTAGCATTTTCTTCGCTCACATATCCATTATTCAAATATCTAGAAACACTACTCTTTGAAACATTAACCATATTAGCAATATCTTGAATTGTGACTTTTCGATCCATATTATCCTCCATATATGTTTTATATAAATATTATTATATATCATTAATACATATTATTGAAAAGATAACTTATAAACTTATATGGATATTAATATATAAAATATAGCTTTATATAGCTTGATAGATTTAGCAAGCAAAATTATCCCTACTAAATCTATCTATAATTCATCTAAATATTTTTTATTATTCCTATTCTTCTGGCTTGAAGAAGAACAATGTTAAGCAAAAAGCAACAGCTATAGCTACAACGTTAACTAAAATGTAACTTCCAAGATTGTTCACATATAATAGCATACCTGGTAATGCTGTAATTCCCATTCCTGTACCTGCTAGATGAAGTATTCCTGAAAGCATCCCTCCAACTGCCCCTCCTGCACATCCAAATATAAATGGCTTTATGAATCTTAAGTTAACGCCAAATATTGCTGGTTCAGTAATACCTAAAAATGCTGGAATTGCTGATGAAATATATAATGAGCGCTTCTTTTTATCTTTTGTTTTGAAGGCTACTGCTAAAGCTGCCGCACCTTGTGCTACAATACCACAAGTTATCATTGCATTAAATGCATCTTTTCCTGTGCTAGATAGTAATTCAACTTCTAAAGCATTTAATGCATGGTGAACTCCAGTAACAACTATAAGTTGATGTACTCCTCCTACAACTAGTCCACCTAATCCAAATGGAAGCCCCATGAATCCTTTGATTGCTCCAAATATTAATTGCTCAGCATTATGCATAATTGGCCCAACTATTAATAATCCGAGTACCATTGAAAATAATAATGTAATAAATGGAGTTACTATTAGATCTAATACATCCGGAACTACTTTCTTAAGTGCTTTTTGAGTTTTAGCTGCAATAATTCCTAATACTAATGCTGGCAACACAGACCCTTGATATCCAACTACAGGAATATTTAATCCTAGTATAGTTAGATTAATTGGAGTTGCTGTTCCCGCTGCCACAGCATAAGCATTTGGTAAACTCGGTGATACAAGCATTAATCCTATTACTATACCTATTACTGGTGTACCTCCAAACTTTTTCATGGTTGACCATGCAACTAATGCTGGTAAAAATGCAAAAGCAGTATCTGTTAATACTTGAGTAAAGAGAACAAAATTCTCATTCATTTGAACTCCTAGATTTGTCAAAAGACCTCTTAGTCCCATAAACAAACCTGTTGCAACTAATACTGGTATTATAGGTACAAATACATCTCCAAAAGTTCTAGATATTTTTTGAATTAATGTCATTTGGCTATAAGCTTCCTCTTTATTATTTCCAGTTACTAAGTCAGAATTTTGTCCAACTATGACATCATAAACTTTATTTACAAATCCTGTTCCAAGAATTATTTGGTATTGCGCTGCCGAGAAAAATTGTCCTTTTACACCATCAATATTTTCAATAGCTTTTTCATTTATTTTTTCCTTATCATTAAGTATAAGTCTTAATCTAGTTGCACAATGTTCTACTGATTTTATATTTTCTTTTCCACCAATATTCTCTAGAATTTCTTTTGCTACTATTTGTTCCTTCATTAATGTCCCCTCCTAATTCAATTAACCTCGAAAACCGTTTTCATGTTAATATGATACCAGTTCCATACATAATGTGTCAATACGTTTTTTACCTAAATAATAAATTATATAAATTTCCTTTCTCCCCCATGTACAATGCATGGTTTCTAATACATTATCCATTACGCCTCCCTATTCATATGATTTATATTTTCGAAAACTATAATTCATCTTATGTGGTACTGTTCCCACTATTATTGCTAATTTTAAAAATTAAATTTATATATAAAACAATTAGTTCTTAGAACATAAAAAAAGTGTACTCCTTTTTGTAGTTTAAGGAATACACTTATTAACTATACTTTATTTTTAAAATGTAATTTTTTGAACATAGATTATCTTAACTATTTTTTCAAGTTCTTCATTTAAGGCTAATTGTATTATTTTATTGTTGTTTAATTCAAAAGTATAAATCTTTAGTCCATTTATATTAGTATTATAATATGCTGCCACCCCGCTCTTAAGAGCATCTTTCCGTTCTGTAATGTATACTTTTCTCACATCATCTCTACTAATCTTTTGAGCAATCTTTCTTCTACTTGCATTATAGACCTTAGTTATTGTTATATCACCATTATATAACTCATACTCATAATCAATATACATAAAGTAACTTCCCACAAAAAATATTAATGCTACTATTATTAGCGCTATTCCGATTATTGGTGATGCAAAAACAATCATTAATCCAACTACAAAAAAAACAATTGAAATCTTTTGGAGTATGTTACTAATTCTCTTAGGCTTATCTGATGGAATAAACTGTTCTAAAACAACTTCCATATTCTCACTCCCCCTTTAAACAGTTATATCTATAGTAAATATTTTAAATTAATTTATATGATGTAGTAAGCATAAAATCAAAATTTATTTCAATGAAAATTTCATTTTATCATTACTTAATTACTATTATACATACTAAGAGCAATAAATTATATTAGTTCTTTTACTTTTTGTGAAATATTACATAGATTTCATATAAATTTCTATAATCCAGCAACTATACATTCATATCCTTTTATTAATAATGAGATGCATAAGAACAGATGAAAATTTTCATCTGTTCTTTACCACTGAAGCAATCTATCTATCTCATTTTCCTGCTCACTATCTATTTTTATAGATTCTTTTTCGTCTATGGATATGGCTGCCTCATCAATTTTATCATCACTAACTTTTTTAATAGTTGAAGGTATCATAGTCCCTCTCATTTTTTCACCTATTAGTACAGTTATATATGCAGAAAAATCTAAGCCAAGAGATTTGGCTTCTTTAGATGCAAATTCCTTAATATGGGGAGCTAAAGTAATTGTAGTTTTTAACTTTTTACACATTCTTACTCTTACCTATTATGTCATAAGTTTTTACATTAATCATCTGTGCATCATCTAATACTCTGTAGTCTTTTAAATAATTTTTAAGCAATAAGGCTCCCCCACCTATGAAAACAAATCTCGAATATTTTGATTGCTCTGGAAATGCCTGTTTTATAGCATTTATTATTTCTCCTGCTCTCAAACTTAATACATTATCAATATCGTTACTTACATCTACTTCTTTTCCTTCTACAAATATAGCTTTATCTGCAATTATTTGTTCTGCTTTCATACGATTAGAATAGTTCACTCCATATTTGGTTAACTCTTGTAGAAGTACATCATATGTGGGATTTACTCCCAATGGATATGTTCTACCTTCTTTAAATTGGCCATTGCTCATATATGCTATATCTAATGTACCACCACCTATATCTACTACTAGCGTATCCTTTTCTACTAATGATTTATCATATAAAAATAATCCTGCCGACTGAGGAAATACAATTACTTTGGTAATTGTAAAACTTCTATTTTCTCCATTAAGTTTCATAAAGACTCGTCTATTTTCAAGAGCTTTTATCAGAGAATTCTTTTGTTCTGCAAAAAATTGAGCAGGAAGTCCTGTTATAACCCTTACATTGTTATCTATTGTTGAACTCATTGTAGCTGCTATAGCTGTATATAGGCAAATATGAAATATAATATCCTTATCTCTTGAATGTTCTATGCTGGTAAATCCATCATCATTACCAATTAAATATGTTTTATTATTGTACTCAACAGTATATTTAGCGGTCTCTAACTCGTGCATCTTTTCTTTTACTGTCGATGAAAAGGAGCCTTCTATGTTATGTCCAATAAAATTTGTTGTATTGTAGCCTATATCTGCACTGATTCTCATTTTTTAATCCCCCTTTTTTACTTTTACATTCTATTTGAATATCTTTTTATGGCGTTTATACCACCGTTCACCTAAAAATTATTTATCCTTATGAAATGTTTCTCCATTAATATTCCTTTGTATGTAGTTTATATAGCTATCATACTGCTATTACCTTAGGCCATTAAACAGTATTTGTACAATGTATTGCTTGTCTATATTTTATATACAAGCAGGTAAAACTCACGATCAACTTGCTATTCTTTTGATTCTAAATCCAAATCAATATCTCCATTTATTTCAGATAATTCAGATTTACTAATCGATTTCATCATATTAAATAGCATAAATTCTGTAATAGTCATTCCTTGCTTTCTAGCCATTCTTTTTATAGCTAGCTTCTGTTCTGTTGTAACTCTGAGCATTATGGTAGCATCTTTCATCGTATCCCCCCATTCTACGTAATGTATATAATGTAATTACGATTTATACATTACATACAATATCACACTTGTTTTACATTTTTTTGTAAAAATATAGTATAAAAATTATAAAATCTCTCGACTTCTTTCGTATTTTGTTTTTTATATTATATAAACATTATCACTTGCATAAGTCACTCCAGTATATAGACTTGACTCTCTTGCCAGTATATTGATTTATACAAAGGATTATTTAACAACTATAATCTTAGAGAATAAAAAATAATCTAGAGCATATATTCGCATATTATACTCTAGATTATTTAAATCAACCTTCATAATTTATCATTTTAATTTATTATATCTTTAACAAACTAGTTGTACTCTAGTAGGATTATCTCATTTGCCTTCATATCCAAATCAATATGAATATCCACAATTTTATGATTATTAAGTTCTGATATTACTAGCATAGTAATATCGTCTAAGCCCTTTTCCTTAATAAATTTTCTGTCAAAGCTTAAAAGAAGATCACCTTTTTTTACCGCTTTTCCTTCTTCACAATATAGTTCAAAACCTTCTCCGTTTAGAGCTACAGTATCAATTCCCACGTGAATTAGAAATTCTACTCCATCTTTGGTCCTTATTCCAACAGCATGCTTACTTTCCTTCATAACTGCCGCTATCGTTCCATCACAAGGTGAATATATTTTTCCTTCACTTGGTTTAATCGCAACTCCTTCCCCCATCATTTTTTGTGAGAACACTTCATCATTAACCTCACTTAGGTCAACACTTACACCATTAGCAAAAGCATAAAATACTTTATTCTTATTTTTATTAAACAAATTCTTAAACATACATACTCCTACTTTAATTCCGGCCAATATCCCTTATTAGCTTCAATAAGATCATCTAGTAATAATTTAGCAACTCTAGCACTTGGTACAGTCTTAGATAAAGTAAGTGCCTGCCATAATTTCAAATAGCTATTTTCAATCCATGCCTCAACAACTAATTTTTCTACTGATACTTGTTGCTCCATTAATCCCTTTTGGAATTGTGGAATTTCTCCTTGTGCTAAAGGTTCTGGTCCATCACTTCCAACAATACATGGAACTTCCACCATAGCTGTAGAATCAAAATTAGAAATGGCACCTTTATTTTCTACAATGCATAACATTCTTTCGTGAGTGTTATAGGCAATCGCTCTAGCTAAATCTACGATAAAGGTAGCATGAGCATCAATATGGAATTCTTCGCCTTTTGCTGTTCCTGCCTTTGTAATAGCACGCGCTGCATTAAATACATCTTTTTCTCTTCCGTCCATTACTTCGTTTGCCCTAGAATATTCTGCATTAGAATGCTCTACAACATAATCTGGATATAGATAATATTTTAAATAAGTATTAGGTAAAAATCTTGGATCTACTGCTAATAAATCCTTTGCTTTTTTATGAGTTTCCTGCCAGCTTGGATCAGTATGTTGTGTCTCTACTTCTTTTACTGTCAAATATCCATTTTCTGCAACATAGGCTTTAATTCTATCTGTTAGATCATTCCCTTGTTTATCCTTAATGCTAGTCCACCATCCAAAGTGATTTAATCCAAAGTACTTAACTTCTAAATCACTTGGTTCTAGGTCCACAATACCAGCCATACGACGAAGTGTTCCAACCGGCATGTCACAAATGTTTAATACCTTCGAATTTGATTTTAATCTGCGGCAGGCTTCAGCAACAATTGATGCTGGGTTAGAGTAATTCAACATCCAACAGTCTGGTGAATATTTTTCCATCAAATCTATTAACTCTAGCATACCTCCTATACTTCTCATTCCATAAGCAATTCCTCCTGGTCCACAAGTTTCTTGACCAAGCACTCCATATTTTAAAGGAATCTTTTCATCCTTCTCACGCATTTCATATTTTCCAACACGTATATGGGCCATACAGAAATCAACATCCGTAAACGCTTCCTTTGGATCTGTTGTATAAGAAAATTCGATATCTGGTGCATTTTCTTTTAATACAATTTCTAAAGCTTCACCAATGACACTTTGACGCTCAGCATCATTATCATATAATTTTAATTTTCTAATTGGAAAACGGTGTAGATTATCTAATAGCATCATAACTATTCCTGGAGTGAATGTACTTCCGCCTCCTGCAATAACAATAGAATGTTTTTTCATATATATTACCTCTTTCCTTTAATTTATATTATTCTTCAAATACTTCTACGATTTATATTATTATTCTCCTACAATTCCTAATGCTTCATCCACTATAGATCTTATTCTAGTTACATGTAACCCATAAATTACTTGAACATTTTCTCCTTTTTTAACTACTCCTGTAGCTCCTGTTCCCTTTAATGTAGCTTCATCAACTTTTGATGTGTCATCAAGGATTAATCTTAGTCTTGTGAAACAGTTATCTACTTTTTTAATATTTTCTTTTCCTCCTAGGGCCTCTATTATTACAAGTGCTTCATTTCCTGATGTTGATTCTTTATCTCCAGACCCTTGGCCTCCTGTTACTTTATCCTTATAATCTTGCTTAGTATAAAGTTTAACTTCTTCATTACTGTCTTCTCTTCCAGTAGTCTTTAAGTTAAGCTTAACTATTAGAAATCTAAATATTACATAGTAAACTGCGAATTGCACTACACCTACTAAAATAAACATTGGCCAACCTGTTTTCTCTATACCTAATGGTAAATTATAAAGTAAGAAATCTATAAATCCATTAGGTGCTATAGCCCTTACGTTTAATATATTTAAAGCTACCATTCCAAGACCGCTTAAAACTGCATGTACTCCAAATAATATTGGTGCTGTAAATAAGAATGAAAATTCTATAGGTTCTGTAACACCTGCTATTATTGAAGTTACTGCTGCTGGTATAAGAATCGCTCTAGCCTTCTTTTTCTTATCAGCATCAGCTGTGTGATAAAGTGCTAAACATGCTCCTACTAATCCAAACATCTTTGATAATCCTCTAGCATCCCATATAACTGTGCTAGATAAAACTTTAATTGAAGGATCTGCAATTTGTGCAAAATAAATGTTTCTTGCTCCTTCTATCGCCTTCCCCCCTATAGTCTCTATTCCTCCAAGCTGACTATATAAGAATGGAGTATATACCAAATGATGCAATCCTGTTGGAATTAAAAGTCTTTCTAGCATTCCATACATAAATACTCCAAAGTTACCACTCTTTTGTATGTAATACCCTAAACTTGATATTCCCCACTGTACTGATGGCCAAACATAAGAAAGTATTACAGCTAATACAACAACTACTGGAATTAATATTAAGAATACTAATCTTGAACCTCCATATATTTGAAATGCTCCATTAAATTCTTTCCTGCAATATTTATTATGAAAATACGCTACCACTATACCTAAAATTATTCCTAAAAAAACTCCCATATCCAAAACTTGAGTCCCAAGCACAATCGCCTGACCAGAACCTCTTAAATTATCTGGATTTACTAACTTCCCTGATAAACTCAAGAAAATATTCATCGCATTATTAAATATTAAATAAACTAATACTGATGTGAAACCTGATTCTGCTTTTTTCTCTTTTGCAAGTCCTACAGCTAAACCAACACAGAATATTATTCCAAGGTTTGATAGTATAGGAACCAAGGACCCTGATAATATTTTTCCAAATCCAAATATTACACTATTTTTTAAGAACGGTGCATATTCTGCTAATTTGGTATTTGTGAGAATATTTCCAAAAGCTATTAATATACCTACAATCGGAAGTATTAATACTGGAATAAACATGGCCTTAGAAAATCTTTGCATAGCATTCATAATTTTATCCTTCATATATTCCACCTCTTATCAAATTATTGTGTCATCCATAGGCTCATTATATATACGTTTTCATTTAATTGAAATAGATTGCAAGCATTAAGAAACCTGTTAGCTTAAAAGATAACAGGTTTCTTAATTTGACTATTTATTTTCTTGTTTCTTGATAATATCTGTAGATTAAGTATTCCATAAACATAAGCATATTTGCAAAAAACGAGTTAGGCAGCACATTACTGTCATCTAATTTATGCATATCAAATATCTTAAATGAAATATCCGAAAGAGCTGAAATACTGTTTTCTACTTCCTTTGTGAAGGAAATTACTACTTTATTTTTCTTCTTCGCCACTTGAACCTTATCTAATACTTCTTTAGTCTCTCCAGACTTTGATATTACTATTAATGTTTCCATGTCTTCTAGATTATTTTCAAAACTCCCCTTAGAATCTATTAATATGCTCTTTATCCCTACCCCAAGCAGCTTTTTGTTAAAGTATTCTCCAGTGATTTCAGAGTAGCCTCTTGCATAAATAAAAATATACTTTTTGGTTCCACTTGCCAATATTTCTATAAACCTTTTTACATTTTCCTCATCTGTATATTTAGATAAAAACTTAATATCAGTACCTATTAATGCTTCTGACTCTTCTATAATTCCCGTGCCACCACCATCTATTAGTGGTGTTATATTATAAATCATATCTATAAATCCTGTAAAACCTAATTTTTTTGAAAGTCTCATAATAGTTGATGTAGATGTGTAGTTTTCAGCAGCAACCCCTCTAACGCCAAGATCCATTACACTATCAATATTATTGATTATATATTCTAATACTTGTTCTTCTATAGGTGTGATTTTTTTATTATTAACAATTTTGCTTAGATCAACTTTCATTTTTAATCATCCTCTAATTATTATACGATTTCAATAGTTGCAATAACATTATTGTAATACATTACTATCTTACTATTCAATCTTAGCACACTATTATATATGTTGTCATAACTACTTTCTTGCTCCTATATTCCATTCAAATACTTTCATATGGGAATTGTAATACAATCTACTTATAAATTTCCTATCTAAATTTAATACTTATTTTAGTATTCTTTTTTATGTTATTAGTATGGTTCTTATACCTCAATTACCTTATAAAAAGCGTAAATTTCCTTAATCTTATCTAGAAAATATATATTGTATTGCTTGTCTATACAATATACACAACATTTAATTTGTAAAAATTTTATTTTGCCTACTTAAAATATAAATGCTTAATCTATATGTAATTATAGCTATAGAAACATACTACTCGAAGCTTATTTGTATTTTGGTATCCAAATATTAAAAACATATTATTGACTTATATGAACGCTGGATATTCCTCACTGCGAAATTAGTTTATTTATATAATCCAAATCTAAAGTATTTTCAATAATTCTATATTCTTTATTAGAATTATTAATATTATTAGCAATACTGATATATTCCTTGCCTTGTATAGTAACTTCAGCAGATATACTATTTTTATCGTAAATATATATATTATAAGAACCTTTTGACCTATTTGATATGCTACCATAATGTTGAATTAGTTTTATTTTAGATAAATTAAATAAAATATCGTTTATCTCAATCTTATCTTTAATTGTCTTATCTTCACCTCCAGATGTACTTCTAATCTCAATTTCCTCTATATTTTCCTTGTTATAATTACTAAATAAAAAATTATTTAAAGTTCCTTTTCTAGGATATAAATAATATGATGCGCAAACTATTAGCACAGTAATTAAAAATATAGATACGCTTAGTTTTTTTCTCATGATAATTCTCCTACATAAGTAAAGAAATACTTAAAGTTCTTATTACTCTAAGTATTTCTTTTACTTATTATCTTATATTTATTGTAATGGCTTTATCATAATTGCTAATAGTAGGAAATTTTCTAGGATATGCTGTATCAGGGTTGTTAAAAGAAGTTCTTGGGATTATCGTTACACTTCTCATATCAGTTGTGTCAACAAAATAATTTAACATTATACTTTTATCAGATCCATGACCATCTGATTCCTTAATCTTATTTCCTTTATCATCCGTAAGTTCCCATGATGCCATATCTGTAGTATCACTAAAACTATCGATATCACTGCCTCCTGTAAATTCAATTCTGTATGGGAATATTTTTATATTGTGCACATATAGTTCATGGCCATCTATTACTAGAGTTTGATTAATATCCTTGGTTAAAATTGGCTTGTCTATTTGAGATGCGCCAATTGCAAAATTGAATTTCCAATTCCCTGTTACATACGAGTCAATATTGGCTGTACTAGTTACCCCTATCTTATCATAATCGATTAAAATATTTAAATTTTGACTTGTATCTATATTGTCTAAGTAAATATGTGTCACTATATCACAAGTTCCATCATCGTTATGGATGTAATCGTACTTAAATTCATTTGTTTCATTATTTATTATCTTTCCATTAATAGATATACTTGGTTTTAACTCTTGTGCATAATCACCTCTTTCTTTACTATCCAAATGTGTTGTAAAAGTAAGCATATGAGTATCTGCATAACAGTCAGATAGAGTAACCTTAATTCCCTTATCTTCAACAGTTTTTCCAATCACTATTTTAGATTTTTCAGGTATTGAATAATTTTCTTTTTCTGAAACAGAATTTCCGCTAGCATCTTGAATTACGGACGTATTATTAACTACTGCAGCACTAGAATATTGGCAATTACCTGCAGTAATTACTGAAATAAGTGCAATTGCTCCAATAAGTAAACTTTTAGATTTTTTATTGCGAAAACCAACTTTTATTTTTTTCATTATCTTATTCCTCCCACATAACTTTTCATTTTTTTGATATCACTGCAAGTCCACTTTTAATAATAATTAAAAGTAATCTTTTGTTATCATTCGTTTTCTATGGACAGCCTCCTTTCCCATTGTAAATAATATTAAATTATACACCCAATTTCTATTTCATACAAATAATTACATATATTTAAATATCTTGTTGATAGATTTGAGAAAAAAACACTATCTCTTATCTCTTGATTCCTCATCTCTTTTACATTTCTGAATCCAAATTCTTTGATATAAGATGATAATGCTTTGTAAGCATTTGATATCAAATATTAGCACACATAGTACATTAAATTCAGAAAAACTCTTATTGTGCATTACATTTTTTTCTTTTGTAAATTCCCATAAAACTTTTTGTCCCCATTTTGTCCCTTATTCTATAAGCAAAAACGGCCTAACCATTATGGTTAAGCCGTTCCTTCATTTAACTTGGTACTCCCAGCGGGTAAAATAATGCTTGTCTTATAGTCTCCAGAAATATAATATCATGTTTTATAAAACCTTTATTAATCAGCATTTACACACTTTTAATTATTTTATAATTTCTTATTATTTTTTTATGTTTGAAAATAAAATAGTACAACGGTAGTACAATTTTAAATATTATACAAGCTAATCTACCTCTATTAATTAAAGTATAATTTATTTCTAATTCATAATATCGTTTATATTTAATATTCCTCAAACCAATGTAATTTAGGCATGCAAACTAAACTAACACTCTTCTAGAAACTTTATTATTAGACAGGTTTCCGCCTATAGGCTGACCTGAAGCTGGTACTGCTCTTTCTCTTCCCCATTCTCTAATTGCTTCTATTTTTTCTGGACTTGTTTTAGATAATGGAATAACATTTGCTAGTGAGTTAATTATTAATTGATCTGAATATTGCAATTCATCATCTGCAATCAATCTATAAGCTACATCCCTGAGCGATGATTCTAAATCCGCGCCTGTAAATCCATCCGTAATATCCACAAGTTGTTTCATTGTACCTTCTGATAACTGAATATTTATATACTTGCTTACATATAAATTTATTATTTCCTCTCTTTCAGCTTCTGAAGGTAAATCTACAAAAAATAATTCATCAAAACGACCGCGTCTTAATAATTCTGACGGTAATTTTGACACATCATTTGCCGTAGCTACTACAAAAACTAATTTTCTGCACTCCTGCATCCAGAATAAAAATTGTCCAACCATTCTTGTCGTAACTCCTGAACTATCACTTCCTGATGTCCCAAGACCTTTTTCTATTTCATCTATCCATAATACACATGGTGAAAGATGCTCGGCCGTTTGAAATGCTTCTTTTAGCTGTTGCTCACTTTGCCCTACATATTGACCCTGAACAGTTGCAAAATCAAGTCTATATAAAGGTAAATTCCAAAAAGCTGCTATTGCTTTAGCTGAAAGCGACTTACCGCATCCCGGAACCCCTACTAATAGCACCCCTCTTGGTGGCTGTAATCCTCGTTTTCTTAATTCATCTCTTTTTTCTGGAGTCTGAAGCTTTTTCTTATTATTAAGCCATTCTTTTAATCCGCTTAAGCCTCCTACATCTAAAATATTTTGTGAAACATCAATTTTTTCTAATCCTTCTATATTAGAAAATAGTTTATTTTTTGCGAAGTTTAATTCTATTAAATCGCTTTTCTTAATAGCTTTATTGGCAACCAATGATACTATTACATTCTGAGCCTCAACCTGAGTTACTCCGGCTAGAATTGTAGCAGCTTCTCGATAATCATTATTATCCCATTCTATCGTTATATCTCTCTTATATGGCTCAATATTTTCTTGTATAATTTGAAGCATTTCTTCCTCATTAGGTAAATCTAATGCTAATGACATACCTGATCTCTGTAATTGTCCCCAAACAGGAGTTGTAGTTAATGCAATGATTACTCCACCATTTTCCTCAGCTAATGATACAACATCTTGAAGATATCTTGCTGTCATTGTATCACTCTCAATATCCGGTACTTCTGTCAGTATAAAAGTTAGATTCTGCTTCACTTTCATTTGTTCTGTGATAAAATCTAACGCACCCATCAAAGATTTATCATCATTTACTGTTCTCCCATTTGAAATATCATACATTCCTTTTGAAAGTGTATGAACATAAAATGGTAAACATAACTCTTCTGATACTGTTTTACAAATTTCTAATGCTCTACTTTTTTCAAAAGTATTAAATGATATAAATGGTATTCTAGCTAATGAATATTGCTTGATTTTAAGAATGCATTCTTTAAAATACATATTATTTATCCTCCAGGTTGTTAATTCTATTTCTTCGTATTACGCTTGCAAGCATGCCTGTTCTATCGTTTCTACTTGTTGATTCAAGGGATTCCTGCATTAAATCAGCTTGTTTCTTTATTATATCTACAAATTTTTTAATATCTTCTTCTGGCAAAATTGGTATCCTAACAAATTCAATCAAAAATTTAAACTCTTTTCTTAATAATAGTAAGGAATTAGTTAGTATATTTATATCCCCGTTGTTAAATCCCATCGCTCTTGAAAATTTATCAGATGCTTTCTTTAATCTTAACTGAATAACTTCATTCATTTGTTTAGCAATTCTTCCTCCTACACCTGCGTTCAATGTAAGAGTTCCATTTTTAATACATTTTAATACTTCGTCATCATGAGTTCCTTCCTTCGCTAAATCGAAACAGTCAACCCATTCAGCATAGATAGTTGGATTTTTCATATTCCTCTCCTAACTCTTTTTACAACAACTGCTGGTGGTGTCAAATCCCATTCTGGAAATGCTGCTGCAAAATCATTTATTGTTACTTCCTTTTTATTATTATCTTTATCATCATGAACTTGCGCATTTTTCGCTATATGTCTATTGATTGGTAAATTATTATTCTCCATATTTTTCAAATCCACCTTTCTATAATACTTGTCTTACTCTACTATTGCCTTGTATTGTAATATACTGTTCTGGTGATAATTCTTTTAAGAAGTCCACGACTTTTTCACTTTCTTTATCCTTCACAGAGTATAATCTTCTATAATCAACCACTTCAGCTAAAAATCCGTTTAGTATCTCTTGAGATGTTTGCCTAAAATTCTCAAAATCTGTGATTACCTTATTCCTACTTTTTTCAACTGATTTTTTCTGAGATAATATCACCCATGCTGCTATTGCTATTGCAATTAACGAAATTAGTATAGTTCCTATTCCTAAAATGGCGATAATACCTCCTATTATCCCAGCAGCTATTGTCTTACCATTTGGCCATTTTAATTTACTTAATTGCTCTTCTTTCAAGTTATCTATATGTATATTCAATGAATTACTTAGTTCTTCTGCATCTGCTCCATCTCTTGTTTTACCATGCCAACTGTCAATATCAACTTCAACTTCAATTGGGACTTCCGCCCTACTTTTAGCGGTTAAATCTTCATGTGCATCTAGTATCCATTGTTTAGATAATGAAATTGCAAGTTTCTGAGTTGCGATTAGAGCTCCAGTTGCTTCAGGCGCTAAAGCAATATTTGTTAAATGTTGTGAGAAATCATCATATTTCTCATATCCTTTCGATTCTAAATCAAATCTCTTGTTTGCTCTATCTACTTCCCCATTCTCTTCAATTACTAACTTATTTTTTCTTAACTGAGCCCTAATTGGCAATTCTTCAGTGTCATAATTTTTGACCAAATTATCCAAAATATCATCGATTTTTGCAGAAACTGATGTTACATTATCTACTTTGGTATTAAATATATTACTAAAATAATTATAAATTTCATCATGTGTTTCTGCTATTTCTAATACCTCTTTAAGTTTATTCCATGTAGGACTATGTTTTCTTAATATAGGAAATTCATTTTCATTTATGCTCGCCTTTTTTGCAAGAAGCGCATTTTGCCATTGCTGTCTTTGTTGCTCAACAAATCCAGCTTTAGAAGACAATTCGTCTAACCACTGCTTAATCTTTGATGAGCATTCACCTTTTACATCGCCCCCAAATAGTCCACTAGCAAAGGCATCTAAAACAACTATTATTCTACGTTCCATTTTCTCAGGATCCTGCATTGAAAAATATCTTTCCAACCATACTAATGAACCGTCTAATTTTCCTGCTCTTCTACTTATTAGACAGAAAAGTAAAGATGTTTTCTCATCATCTCTTCTAATTGCTTCCTTAAGTGCTTTATCTGCAAGCTCTTTATTGTCACTTAACCATGCAGATAATGCTATTAGAGCTGGAGCCAACCAATATCTTGGTGTTGATAACATGAGTTCTTCAGTAGCATTTTCTATTGTTTCTTTTTTAACTACACTTATATCAGCAGCCTGAAGTATACCTACTGTATGCCTCCTTACAGTTTCATAGTTTCCAAATTCCTTTTTTAATTCTTGCTCTAACATAACTACATTTTGCTTTGCATCTGCTAAATTAGCTATTCTCTTTGATTCATTAACAAATGCCCTAAATTCTTCAGTTAAAGCACCTAATTCTGATGATACAACATTCACTTTACCATCTACATTATCTACCCTGACAGCTACTGACTCTACATTATTAGCTACTACAGCCAGATTATTAGCCAATTTGCCTAAATTACTTTCTATAACACTTAAATTAGCAGTACTTATTACGCGTTCTCCCATCTTAATCTACTCCCCCTTATTTAACCATACTAACGCTTCCATCTCTCTTAACAGCGCATAAACAATCTGTATAAACTTCAATATATTCATACCCTCCATGAAGGGCTAAGCTTCTTGCTCTTTCAATTAAAGCCGGCATACTTTCAGAAGCCTTATAATGAACTAAAATACTTTCACTCATATCAAGTGTATGTACCTCATATGGTTGTCCCAAATAACACTTTGCTACTAATCCAACTAGTAGATTATTTTCTGGTATATCCTTGAATTCATTCCTTATTGCCTCTACGCAATTATCAAATTGCTTTTTACATTGTTCACATCCACCGACATCAAGTTTTTTTATTGCTTCCATGTACTCATTTGATCTTTTAACTCTTAACCTTTTTTCTAATATGGTTTTATTCATATTAAACTTTGTACTTGCAGCTCTTTCAGCATTTAATTCTAACTTATGTTCTTGTCTTTCTCTCTCTGCTATTATTGGCCTTGGCATTTAACCACCTCCTTATCATTGAATAAAAATATTCATCACTTATTTTGTATTATACAACATATTTAACCACATTTATAATTTAATTGTATACTTTTGTAATATCTTCTGAAAAGTGAACTAATTACAAATAAGGGCAACTTTTCATTAAAAACATTCAATTACTTTTAATGAACTTACCCTTCTTAATAATCTAAATAAAAATAATATTCCATATTATATACTATAAGATTTGTTGTCTTATAACTCATATATACCCAAAATTTCATTTCTTAGTATGTTCTTTTGTCCTTTATATTCTATTAGAATACCTTTTTATGGAGTTCATATTGATATCTTCCTATATAGCTATATGTTTAGGTTAATTATAAATTTTAATATTCTTTTGTATGCCGTTCATATTGTTCTTATATCACTATTAACTTATAATCATTAATACTAGTAGGTACTATTGTATTGCTTGTATATACGATATGTACAAGGTTACAGCTAATATAAAGCACCTATATTTCTATAGATGCTTTACAACTCACGACTTCTGGATCCGATTAAATCATTTTTTACTCAGAATGCTTTATCATCAAACTACTTGTATTTAGGCCATTTTATCAACTCTATTTTTTCATTACAACTTATTATTTTCTATATTTTGTGCAATCTACTGCACCATTATTGCACCATTGATTTAATATTTATCTTAGTAAGAATACACCTTTCTTATTATAAATAATGCAAAAAACTTGCAGCTTATTTATTCAATTAACTGCAGGCTTTTTATGGTACTCCCAGCGGGTGAAATAGCGCTTGTCTTATAGTTTCCAGAAATATAATATCATGTTTTATAAAACCTTTATTAATCAGCATTTTCACACTTTTAATTATTTTATAATTTCTTATTATTTTTTGCTTTTGAAAATAAAATAGTACAACTGTAGTACAATTTTAAGCTCTATTTCTTTTTCGCCTAACATGATTTTTATTTCCTCTACTTAATTTAATATTTACTTTGAGTATTTTTATTTTAGTTCCTCTAGTTCTTCCTTTTTATATAATTTCATCATCGTTAGTATCTCTTCAAAATAGAAAAAGGAATACTAAAAGTTCCTATTACTCTAAGTATTCCTTTTATACCAAATTGTAATATATATTTGATTATATTTTTTAATTCACTAATATATACTAACTTACACTCCAAAAAATTTTTCTTCTGTCGAAAGCCTTAATACAACTTCTTCCTCTTTCTATTCCAAGTTTCTAAATTCCATCATTCAGAATTAGAAATATGTACTGGCCCTCAAAGTTACGTGTTTCCTTAACGATATTACTTAACTCCATTAAATCAATATTTTCTAATTTATCATGAATTTTAAAAATTGGCATATGATATACCTTATTTATAATTAACTTAACATGAACTAAATAAAAACAAGTGATCATTGCTTTCTTTATTCCAGTTCCAGGCTTTCCATTAATTCCAATTATCTTAACAGGAATTTCATCATCATTATATTTTAAATACAGTGGCAAATGGCTATCCTACTACTACATTAGTTAATTCTTCAAAATAATCATCTAAATTTTCTTTAATAGCTTCCGTATCCTTAAATTAAAATATCTCGCTATATGCTTTCTAACAAGCACGGTTCCACCTGTATAAATGTAAGTTTCATAAGCTCCACCTTCTAATTAACTTAAAAATATCCTAGAAATCACTTGGTCTAGGTGCAGAAGGTCCAAGACCAATAGAACAAAGCCAATTCAGTACTACCTCATGCAGCACATTTATGTTGTCTACCTGGCAGTGTTCTAATCCGCCAAGTCTTCTATCCTCTATGGCGAAGAACGTCTTGTTTTTCGAACCAGCCTGCTCGTAATTTTTAAGAGCTTGTGTTAGCGGATTTGGCTGAACCAATATCTCTTCCGCACCGTGCATCACAAGAAGTGGGCATTCTATCTGGTGAAGCACGCCCTCAAGATTGTAGGCAAAACGAGGATTTCCAGCAAAGTCATCCAAGCTTTTTGCACCCAAAATTCTCATGCCGTGAGCAGCTAAACTTGGTGGCATCCATTTTAGCATTGCCTCCCAGTCGAACGCGTGGGTTCCTCCGTCAGAGATGACGGCGGCAATCCTGTTGTCGAATGCAGCAAATCTAAGGGAGTCATATGCCGCAAAACTCTCACCATGAACAATAATCTTGTTAGTATCCACTTCCGGTCTAGTTAGAAGAAAGTCAATTGCTCTTGAATGAAAAGCCTCGCTGTCAGCTCTTCTGCCCTTTCCTTTTTCGTACATTGAAAGACCAGTTCCAGGCTGATCATAGACCATAAAGTTATATCCACACGAAATAAAGGCAGGTCCTAACCAGAAATAGTTCTCAATTGACCACTCATCACCACCATTGAGGGCCAAAATTGTGGGCTTCGGACCTTTTATCCAAGGAGGTGAGAAAAAGTACCCATCCAACTTGACATCCTCATAATCTACTTGGATTTTCTCTGGTTTTACATCAAAGTACTTTCCAGCAGCTTCAAAGAGTTCATTTACTTTCCTAAATATACGGAGTTTCTCGGCATCATTATCCATCACAGCATATTCAGCGATTCGGTGGTAATTGCAAGCACGAATGTAACAGTTACGTGCTGTATACCAGTTTCCAACCGCTTCTGCCTCCTTACCATGCCTTTCCAAAGCATCTGCTGTTATGAGCCATTCCCTATGCCATGTTTCCTTATCATTTGGATCTATTTTTTTGCATGCTTCATAAATCTCGGTGACGTCAGCAGCACCAAGACTTGCCAAGCCTAGAGCTTTAGTTACTTGATATGACATCATATAGTTGTTTGGCCAACGGCTAAATTCAATTGACATTGCAGTATCCTCCTTCTCTATTTATATTTATTACTTCCATCCTTCTCTGATTAAGCATAAGAGTACATGTTTCGAAATAGCGGCACCTATCTATGTCCGTGCCACAAACTTGATTCTCTACCATATCATTTCCTCCTATCAATTTACTTGTAGTTTTTAATCTACAAGTAAATTTTACGATATAAAAATAAAGTTGCCCTAAAAGGAAAATAAATCTTTATAAAGAGAATATAAAAAATTATAAAGTATTAGGAAGCAAAAAAGCCACTGCCGGTGTTCTCTACGTTCAACCAACAGTGGCCTTTAATTTATTTTAGAGAAATAAAATTAGTGTTGTACAAGTGGAAGGCTGAACTTTATACCCAGGCCACCATATTCAGAAGAATATGCATAGATTTCTCCACCATGATATTCAATAATTGATTTACAGCTTGCTAGTCCAAGTCCTATCCCACCATTTTCAATTTGCCTGGATTTATCCACAGTGAAAAATTTAAGAAATAGTGAAGATATATCCTTATCCGGTACTCCAATCCCATTATCCTCAATTTCAAAATAGGCATAAGCCCCTTGTGAGTATCCAGTCATATACACTTTCAACTCATTTTTTCCACCATATCTTACAACATTACTGAATAGATTACCAAAGACTCGACCTATCATAATCTCATTGACCATAAGCATCATATTTTCCTTAAATAAATGTTTGTAAATAAGCTCATAGTCAAATCCTGATAGCTCATGTTCATATTCTAGGGCAATGTTCTCAAATAATTTTGATGCATTAACGGGTTTCACGGTCATGGATTCTAAATTCAGTTTCTCTTTGATGAAGCTTACAAAATCGTTGATGAGTTCAGCCATATATTTTGACTTTTTTTGAATCAACTCATAATATTCCTGCTTTTCATTTTCTGGTAGACCCTTTTGCATGGCTAACAGTTCAGCAAAACCATTAATAGATGTTAATGGTGCTTTTAGATCATGAGCAATGGCAGCAATCATATCCATTTGCTCTTTGTGTGCTAGTTGGAGCCTCTTTTCCATATTATTAAAATGATTATAAAGGTCTCCAATTTCATCATTACTCCTTAGCGCAAGTGGCGGCAATGGATGCACAATATTTATTCTTTCTAGTCTGGAATTAAGTAATCTTATTGGTTCTTCTATACAAAAATGGATATGCATAATTAAAATAATAAAGATGAAACAGGCAATAGCAAATATGGGAAGGAGTAATACTATATATGATGGATCCAGTAATGAACTAGATATAGGTGAATATTCTGCAAAGATAAACTTCAAATAGATTCCAATTGAAGCCATAAAAACTATAAACATAACCAGAAATAGTAAAGGAAGCTTTATTTTCAGTTTCATATTATCACTCTCTTTCCTTGTACTTATATCCAATTCCCCAAATTGTTTTAATAAAATCATATTCAGGACCAAGTTTCTTACGGATATTTTTTATATGAACCGTTACAGTATTTAATTCTCCGTATTCGTCTCCCCAGACATATTCATATATCCGCTCACGAGTCAATACATTATTGGGGTTATGCATGAGCATGGACAATATTTGAAATTCCTTTGTTGATAAGTTAAGCTTTTTGTTATTTAGAAATGCTTCAAAAGTCTTATCATTCAAAATGAGAGGAGAATCAATCTTTTCTCTATTTGGACTAAGTTCATTCCACTCTTTAAACAGCCTGTCGACTTTCCTGAAGTTGGCCCTTATCCTGGAATTAAGCTCCTGAATACTAAAGGGCTTTGTCATATAATCATCTGCACCTATTTCGAGCCCAACGATTTTATCAATATCCTTATCCCGGGCGCTTAAAAACAGAATTGGAGCATTATAAGATTTTCTGATGCTTCTGCAGACATCAAGGCCATCCATATCAGGCATCATTATATCAAGAATGATGAAATCAATATTATTTTCTTTCAATACACATAAGGCTTCTTTCCCAGAATATGCCGAAATCGTTTCAAATCCTTCATAGCTTAAACTCTTTGTTATAAGTTTTACTATATCTTTATCGTCATCTATAACTAATATCTTTTTTTGCACTTTTGCACCTCCAATCTGCTTCAATAAACGTTCTCTTCCACAGGCCTTCCACACAATACTATCTCATTTATAATTATCAAGGATGATAAATTTAATGCCTTTTCAGGAGTAGTATTTAACGAAAGTGAAATCTCATTATGATTATCTGCTCTTGTTATAATTGTTCCAATTGATTTACGAATGTCATTTTTCTCATTTGAATCAGCATAATTCCACCATAATATATTGACATAAACACCAATAAATACAATGACTAATACAGTTAATGAGCCGAGGATTACTTATATATATTCCAGGGATTTTCAAATAAAGTACCATGGTACCCTATATAAAAAGTATAGCACTCTTTTTTTAATATTCAATTAGATACTTATTTTATTTCATGGTTTCAAAAAAGTATTAAATTTTTAAGTAAAAAAATATAACATCATAGAAAGATGTTATAACAAACTAATTCTTAAATTAACTTTTGCTTGTTGGGCCAATCTAAAAGTTGGAAATTCTATATAAATATTCCTATGGTTTTGTGTTCTGTTCCAAATAATTGTATTGCTTGTATATGCAATATATATAAACTTCACATAAAATAAAGCACCTATATTTTCTATAGATGCTTTTATAACCTACGATTTCTGGATTCGATTAACTCATTTTCTATTCAGTATACATTATTCTGTAAATATTAGTATTTAAGCAATTTTATCAGTTCTATTTTTAATTGTGACTTATTATTTTCTATAATTAGTGCAATCTACTGCACCATCATTGCACCATTGACTTAATATTTATCTTATCATAAATATACTAAAAACCTGCAGCCTATTCATTCAATTAACTGCAGGTTTTTTATGGTACTCCCAGCGGGAGCAATTATTTATGTTTTAGCAAATCTTATAATTTTCCATAATGTTATGCAAAGTATTGATTTAACTAAGTTATAGTTGATAAAAATGGTTCATTAAATTATGTAGATTTAACCTCTAGATTAGAAAATGGTCATCTTATGGTCATCCTATACATTATCATGTCCTCTTCCTTTTTTACGTTCTATTTCTATCAACGTACTAACTCTATTTAAAAACTTTTCTTTTGATTTCTTGTGTTTATCCTCAGTTGAAAAAAATAAATCGCCATACTCTTTTATAAATGTCTCCCATATTATACTGTCATCTCCTGTATTCTGCATACCCAAAATTTCACACATCATTTCATTGCCAATACTTTTATGTAAATCAAGATAAGTTTGAGCTGCCATTTTACCGCATAACTCACCCATTTTTCTCTCCGCATAACTAATATTAGGTATTATCACTGTTACGCCTATTTTTCCTTTACTTATTTTCCTTTCCATATCTAATAATTCTGATTTATCTTCTTCTAATATTATTTCAATATTATTATTATTCAACTTATGTCCTTCAATCCTAGAATTATAGCACTCTATTCCATAATCCTTTAAGATGCCTATGCATTGATCTATTTGTATATTTATTGCTTCATCTTTTTTATTTTGCTTCTTAAATTTTAATTCGATAGTCTTATATATTGAGTTATCAAAATAAAACTTATCCTCATATCTATCTAATACCGAATTGGAATTATATATTATCTTTAATTCATAAATCTTGCTTGCATCAATTTTTTCTTTATGTAGTACAATAAATTTTCTAAATTCATCTTGTACCTTTATATCAAAGATATGAGTATTCTTAATAGTTAGCTGCATGAAATTCTCAACTCCTAACAAATTTAGATTTATAATTCTCTTGCTAATTATTGTCTCCAAATTTGTTCAGTTTCAACAGCAATAATATTGAAACTTCTATTAACCTATATATGTATATTCATAATTTATTTTAGGATCAATATAAAAAAGGAGAATTTTATTCATCCCAATTCAATCTCCTATTTTTAACTGATATAAGATATCTTCTATATATCTAAACTTCTCCAAATACCTTATTTAAATATTCCTGAAAATATTCTTCATCTTCTTCACTTATCCAATAATTCATCATCAATACTTCTATATATTGTTTTTTACCTTTAATAAATGGCTTATTAGAAATCTTAGGATATAGTAAATCTAAGTTAAATAAATTGCTTTTCTTTTTATAATCATATTCATATTTCAATTCATCATTATAAGAATTCTGAACTCTCTTTTTGTGTGATCTAGGCCATTTATCTTCCTCAAAAAGGAAATCACTCATGTAATCATATACAAAAGCTACTATATTGACACCGTAAATTTCTTTTGTATCCATTATCCATTTTGACATTTTATCAGAGAAATTTGGAATGTCAATTTCTTTATTGCTAATTACTCTATGATAATCTTTAATAAATGAAAATAACATTTCTGTCTCATTTTTTAAATATGGATACTTTTTTACTAACTTTGAATAACAATCGTATGATTCCTTTCTGAATTCTGCATCTGTACTACACAATAAGAAAAACTCATTCTTTTCAATTATATGCTTGATAATAATATTCATATTATTATCGTGCTTATCAAAAATATCAATTAGCCATTCCTGAACTTCTTTATTGTAAGCACTCACACATATTTACGGAACTTTTCAATTTTTTTATTATCAAGCACAGTTCTTTCATCTATTTTATTAATTTCAAGATAATTATTATAATATTCAAATATGTAATCTATACAGCTCTTTATGTTCTCAATTTTCTTATCTTTATTAAATTCATTTAAGTTATCTTCTTTTTTTCTTTTTGCAATATATTCTTCAACAGTAAACATATAAACACTCCATAATTATATTTGACTAAATTAACTCCTAATTTCTTTTACATAACACCTAATATAACTTACATTATTCTATACTTTAATCAATTTCCCTTTATTCCAAATCCAACCTATATGTCCTATTTGATAATTTTTTTCAGAATTTGATTTTTGTATATTTTCAAAGCTTTTGGCTAGAATGATAAATAATTAAATATTTAAGGAGGAGTACTATTATGGTATTAATCTATTTAGGACTAATACTAATTACTTTAGTCATTGTGTCAAAGTAATTAGACTATAGGATAAGAAATTATCCTATAGCCAATCCTAAGTTAGAAATAAAATATAATTAACTCCATAATAGTCTTAAATAGAAAAAGGCACAGACTTAGATATTAAATTCTAAGTCTGTGCCTTATGTACCGTTTTGCGGTACATTTACTACCAATTTTATAACTGTATGATGAAAAATCCCTCACATTTCCATAAATGTTCTTTTTAAACTATGTGTTTGTATAGCTTAAATCTTAATTGGAGTACTGAACAAAATATACATAACTATAATTAATAAAAAGGTATAGGCAGCCTGTACCTTTTTATTATTCAATTAAACTTAATTCTTATCATTAAATTTACTACTCCACCTGGAACTGATATTACACTTTTTACATATTTCATACACTTCTCGACCAAAATGTTTTCTAGTCTTTTCTAAGTTATTACTTCGAACGCTCCTAACTCTATTACGAGCCCAACATTTAAAATAAATCTTATCATCATCTTCCAATAAAACTATATTATTTTTATTGGAATAACAATGTGAATTAATTTTAATATCTGTTAACTTTAATTGTTTTATTTCTTCTAACATTCTATTACATAATATCTTTGTTTTAAAATCGCTATTTTTATATATTGTTTTTAAAATTTCATAATTAGCTTTCGGAAAATAATTATCTAATTGTCCCTTAGTATTTATTCTAATACTAAAACCCGTATTATAATCTTCTGCTGCCAGTAGTATTGCATTTATTTTGTTCATATAAATACATTTAAAATTAACATTGTTGTATTTAACTGTAAAAATTATTACATTTGCGCTACTCTCTTTACACAAATTACCCAAATGGTCTAACTCTTTTAAAATATTGACTTTTGCCATAAAGCAGGCCTCCTATTATCTTTTATTAAGTTATAAATAAAATTCCTGCTTATAATAAATAAAACTAACTGTCTATATTATAGTTTTTTCTATCTCTATTTCAATTTTTAATCCTAATTTTCAAACCTTTTAATAAGTTTTTTTTAATTCTTTCTTGTATACCAAATCGACACCATATAAGAAAGCGTTTCAGAAATTGCTTTTTTTAATATCTTACTTAATTCTAATTCTTTAACTTCTAAATTCCGATTTTAGAGCAATATTGACTATATTATCGTATAATTTACTATTTTATAAGATAAAGTGCCTATTTACTGCAATTCATATGAATAGAGGTGAGAAATGCTCGAGCATGATCTGGGGCCATACCTATAAGAAAAGCGTTTTTTGAATCGCTTTTTCTTCACATCTTAACAGAATTGCTAATTAAAAAGTCGTAAGTCTAGCCATTTAAATAATTCAAATTGAATCAAGTTTATATACTTCCTAATCCTTCTCCGACCTCTTCCAAATCTAACTTTAATCCGTACTTGCTTGAACTTAAATTCAAAGTAACATTATATTTAGTCATCGGGCTTAATTTCATATGCTCTAATTCCTTACTTGTAATTTGAAAATTATCTCCACTTGATAAATCTAATATGGATAGTAATATATAATCCGAGTTATCTTTTGTCTTTTTTGCCTCTACCTTGGTAACTAATGCCATTGTATTTATTCTCATAATATAATCTCTCCTTTTTTAATTAAATCAAAATAACTAACTGTTCCTATATGCTTACCTTTATAATCCCTATATCCGATTCCATAGCTATTGCTAAATTCTATATCATATTCGCTATATTTCTTCAAAATATCTTCTATATTGTCAGTAGTATATACCTTTTCCTGAAGAGGCTTATTTAATGTTTTTCTGCTATATCCATAAACTCTATAACCCTCTAAGTCTAAATCTTCTAAACTCTTCACTATATAGGTTGCTACGTATAAAGCAATATTAGTATTATCCTCTTGCTTCAGTGATCTAATATCTACCCAACCATGGTTCCAGTATTTCTTCTGAAAATTCTGCTCTAGTTTTTTATGTTGATCCGACTTTTTTTCATTGCTGCTACTAAGCTTTATTTTAATTGGGATATTCGCTAATAAATGATAATGAAGCCTATTGTGTAATTCTCCATATTCCAATACCCAAAGATACTTAACCCCTGGATAATGCCTACGCAATTTATTGAAGAAATTATTTAAACTTGCCTTACTTTCCTTATAATCCTGTTCTTCAGCAAATGTAAGAGTAATGAATGTCTGCATATCCGGATTACATTTAATAAGCCTTATAATGTTATTCCTAGCATCAGTTAAATTTCTAACTCTATCTTTTATGGATTGTTTTTCTTTAGAATCATCCTCTGCAGCTTCGATATTATCTAGTTCGTCCACTAGTTTGTCTATTAATTTGTGTCCTTCATCAATTTTAGATTCATTGACTACATAATTATTAATCTTATATATTTCTATTCTATCTCCACTTTGAATGATTTTAAGGTTGTACACCGCTTTCACCTTATCTGATTGCTTTTGTTATGTGATAAGTGTATGAATTATCCCTCTACTAACAAGTTAATAAAATTAAGCCAAAAACCACAAAAGAATGATAATATACTTAAGCATTATAAACACTCCTTTTTATTGCTATCTTACCGCACATTATGCAAACCTAAAGGCTTACATAATGTGCTTGGAACATACAATCCTAATCCAAAAAACATAATTTATGGTCTTTTACATCTCCCCACTCGCAACACGCACCTCACCCTCGCCCTCTTGTCGAAGCGAGCTTCTCCCGGGCGAGAGACGAGGGTGAGGGCGAGTTGCTTCGGACATTGGTGGTACGCTCGTAAACTCCCTGAACTTAGTTTTTTCCTTAGCCCATAATGTTCTGTAAGTTAATTTTTCTCTCCTCCTGCTGCTAACGCCTTCCAGTAAAAATTTAAGACTTTGTTTAAATTTCCACTTCCAGTTGTTGAACCAGTTATATAGTATAGGTATAACCTTTATATAGACCGTCGCTAAGACAATAAAACTCTCTAGGTAATAAATTGCCTTCCGGTACAGTAACCCCTAGAAATGCCCTATATGAACTTTCCTCCACGCATCTAAAGCATATTCTTATATTGAAGAGGTTCTTAAATTTAACACTTTCTTTTACCATGTCTTGAGCCATACAAATAAGATAAATATTGTAGTGCCTTGCCGCCTTTAGTAAATTACCTATAACTTTGTTTATATCCTTGTTATCTGCCAATAAATTCAGTTCATCTATTACCAAATATAAAGGCCTATCTCTTACATATGGATGTTGTAGCAATGAATTGAGGAATAATAATATATTTTCATCTCCATTGATACGTCTTGCTCTTACGCTCTTAAAATCATTCCTGAATACATTTAAAAGAACAATATCGGCTCCAACTAAATTATTCAAAGCAACTTCTACCATTTTACTTTTACCGCTAAGAGATAACCCCACAATGCCTATATGTGCCATTTTTAGCATATCCACCGTAAGTAATTCACCTGTATCTTTATAACCTAACAATAATGTTGTTTGAGGTAATAATACTCTCTTGTGTTCTAATCCTGTTACTTTATCAATAACTACATCAATTATTGCCCTGCCCTTAATATTCTTAATATCAATTCCATCAGCTCTAAACAACTGTTTTAAATAATCTTGATGTTTTTCTATTTCTTCAAATCCACATACTCCACTAATATCTAAAGTTGTTCTAAATCCGTAATCAAATAATTGCACATTTTTAACTTTTGCTTTATTCGTACTGGATTTATTCATTAGTTCCTTTTCCTCTATGAATTTCTTGAATTTATGTTTTATTTTTTGCTCTTCCCATGTGTTTAAATAGTTATAAGCATAAGTACCTAAAATAGCTAATCCTAATTCAGTAATCATTTTTCTTTTTCCTTTGAATTTGGTTTAATGATCCTGTTAAACCTAATGCTATTACACCTAGATAAATTATGAACCCTTCAAATGCTCCAAGATCAAATGCACTTCCCAACTTGTAACAATAACTAAATAACAAATTAAATAATTTAATATCTAATCCAAACATGTATCATCATCCTTTATCTTAATATTAACTGGCGTTAATTTGTTGTGGCAGAATAGCCAATTAGAGAAATGATAAGCAATATCTCTTTTCTCATTGCTATGTTATATATGTATTCAAATAATCTTAAAAAGTTTCCAATTATTTAAAAATAATTCTAAAAATAATAGAAATTAGATATAAAAAAATGATGACTATTATTCTAGCCACCATATATCTTCTACTTTTTTATTTAGTTTTTTTGCTACTTCTAACATTTTTATACTGCTTGGCAATGCCGAGCCACTTTCCCATACATAGTAAGTCTTTATATTTACCTTTAATCTCTCAGCAAAATCTTTTGGATCTTCCGCATATTCTCTCATTCTTATTTCTTTAAGTTTATTTTTTACCCCCACAATACCACCTCTATATAATTGTAAAATAATTACATACAATTATCAATAAATAAAATATAATAACTTATATTCTTGATACATAATCTTGAATATTCTAAAAATAATATAAATGTCCAAATTAAAATATACAAAAAGAGATAGCAATTACTCAGTCTCCCAGCCATCTCTTTTATATATTTTCTGCTATTTTTTCTTACTATTTTCACCAGGAATATCTACTGGTTTCGTATTAAATGTGATTTCTTTATTATGTGTTTCCAATTCCACGGTAACTCATAACTTTTTATGTGTTCAAATTTTTTTATCTCAACCGAACCATCTGCTGCAGTCTCAATTATCATTCTATCATCACCAACAGTAATATGAGGACCAACATAGGGATGTGCAATCACCTCAAATTGGATTCTATATACACTTACCCTTTTAACATTTACTATATCAACACTATATGGAGCAATTGTCGGAGACTCTGTTAAATACTCCTTATAATAATTATTAATTTCTTTTTGTATATATGGAATAAGTAACGAAAGAACTATATCTCTATAAATAATTTCTTTTGAATCATCTGTTATTGAAGATTGTTGTTTTATAGCTGCTGCATATGCATAAAATGGACATATAAATGATGTTACTACAATTGAAATACTTATTGCAAACACAATTTTTTTCAAGAGTATCACCTCCAAAGAACTTATATAAATAGTATTTCTTATCGCTGGATTTATATAAAAACATTTATATAATTTAATTATTTTAATATGCTTTTTTCACTATATGTTGCCAATTCCATGGCAATTGATAACTTTGAAGATGTTCAAATTTAATAACTTTGAAATATCCATCCACTCCCGTTTCAATTATTATTCTGTCATCTCCAACATAATTGTAAGGTCCGACGAATGGACGAACTATAAGTTCTGATTTAATTAGATATCCACCTTCACTTTCTCTTTTAATGTTTACTATATCAACGCTATCTGGAAAAACTGTTGGCATTTCAGTTAAATATTTTTGATAGTAATTGTTCACTTCTGTTTGTATGTACGGAATAAATAAGCAAATAATTAAATCTTCATATATCCTCTCTTTTGAATTTTCATCCAATTTATATATTTCTTCTTTGGATGGTTGTTTTGTGTCTAAAGCAAAAGATTTATCTATATAAAAGATACCTGATAAACATAATACAAAAATTAATGTTAATGTTATTTTTTTCACTCTAGCTTCACACTCCATTATGTTTTTAATTAGTCTATGCAAAATAATCACCTTTACTCTAATTACTTTAATTATTCTAACTATTTTTATAGTAATTTAAGTTATATTTATATAGAAAAGTAGCAGGTAAAATACTATAAGTAATATTTAATTATCTACACTATATTCTCTACATATTCTGTATATGCAAAAATTCATTTTTGGAATCTTTCGTGTACTAATGGGGACATGTGGTCTAAGATAACGCTTTTGATTAAATTTTACATAGTAAGGGGAGAATATAAATTCAAATCTTTTTATTCTTCCTCTTCTAGTTTTTTATATTTCATCCATTATTAGAATTACGGCATTAAAAAAATCGCAAATTCAATCTTTCTTGAATAATACGATTTTAGAATTCATTGATTCATTTCAATATAATATTATCTTGCTTTCTTTGATTAAAAACACATGTTTTCCCGTAAGTTCCAAAACACTTGTTACATGAAACACATTTTGGTGACTTCTCATTTGTCTCCACCCATATATTTATCAAGTTAGGTTCACATATTAACGGTCTACCTAATCCAAAGTAAGAAATATTTGAATTTTTCAGAATGTCCTCCATTACTTCAATATGTCTATTTCCTCCTGTAAGAATAATTGGAACAGAAATTTCGTTCGCCAATTGTATCGCATGATCTTTAAAATAGGACTCTTTTTCTTTTGAGCCCGCTATTTTTGTTCTCACACTTCCTAAATTTTTAGCAATAACATTCGGTGATGACGAATTAGCACCACTAACCTCTATAGCATCAATCCCCACTTCCGCCAACATCCTACAAACAGTAATACTTTCTTCTTTGGTTAATCCATCTTCCATAAAATCTTCAGAATTTATTTTAATAAGTATAGGAAAATCTGGTCCGACTTCTTTTCTAATTTCAGTATAGACTTCTAAGATAATTCTTGCCCTATTTTCAATGCTTCCGCCATATTCATCTGTACGATTATTATAGTGAGGACAAAGAAATTGACTTAGTAAATAACCATGTGCCGCATGAAGCTCTACTCCGTCAAATCCAGCTGCCTTAGCGCGAGCAGCAGCTTTTGTATATGAATCAATTAGATATTTAATGTCTGTTTTAGTCATTTCTGTTGGTACAATTCCACTACTTTCCTCTTTTATAGCGGAAGGTCCCCATATTTTTGAACTCAAATGAGGTGAGTGACTATGTGAACCACCATAGGCAATTTGCATAACAACATTGCTATCATATTTATGAATAATGTCGGTAAGCCTTTTATATTCTAATATGAAGCTATCATCATAAATAGCCATCGCCCCTTGATCTGGAACCTCATCTTTTTCAATACGTGTTATTCCTGTAAAGATTGTACCAACACCTCCTTTAGCAAGTTCTTTATACACACTAAACAGTTCATCAGTAATATGTCCATTATCATCAGCTAAGCCTTCTCCTATGGCTGCTCTAAAAAACCGGTTTTTTAATTTCATTCCATTTACTGTGGTTATATCAAATAAATTCTTCATTTATAATTTTTCCTTCTTTCTTGTACTATTTATTTTTTTATTATATGATGATATGAGAAAAAGCAAAAGTATGCACTTTTTCGGTAGATACTATCAAAAAGGAGAGTGTAATATGATTCACAATGAAGAACTGGGTAGTAAACCGTTTGATTATGCGATGTCTTTAATCCAAGGTAAGTGGAAAATGCATATTCTATTTTTTCTTTCGAGAAAAAATATTCTACGATATACAGAATTAAAAAAGTCTCTTGGAAGTGTAACACATAAAATGTTAAGCAATCAATTAAAAGAATTAGAAAAAGATGGGCTTATCATTCGCAAGGAATACCCACAAATTCCTCCAAAAGTTGAATACAGTTTATCTGAAAAAGGTTTATCTCTTATTCCTATAATGAAATTACTCTGCAAATGGGGAGATGAGCACATGTCTATTAAAAATGATATCGAAGTTTAAGTCACATGAATATTACTATTCTAAACCAGTTGCAATACAAATTGTAAACATCACATTATTCAGTTTTCAAAGAACATATTTTTTTATTTACTGCGTCAAATCTACAAGTGGTGTTAATAACTAAAATATAATATTAATTAATCCCAAGAGATAGCTTTACTGTCATTCACCTGATTTTTGCTATCTCTATTTTTACGCAAAAAAATAAGGGTAATAAAGATTTCTCTCTACTACCCTACAGGACTTAATTCTAAATAATTATCTTGGGAGTCTAACGCTATCTACTATCGCTGTTAGCTTTGTGTGTAATATTATAATAACATAATTTCATAAATTATACAATACTATTTTTATCTGATTTATAGGAATTGTTATACTAAAACAAAAAGTAGATTGAGTATTTCTACCTAATCTACCTTCAACTTACTGGCTATTCGCTTATACAATATCAATTATCCTTATTCCTGTTCATTTTCTATCTCCTCTAATACTTCTAAGCATACTCTATAATATATCTTTTCATTCTTTTCTCTTCTAAAAGTCTTTCCATTAATCAACATAAATATGAAAACACCCACAACTAATGATACAAAAAATCCTATTATACTGAATGTCATATTTTGACTTGTTTTCATTTCCTGTTGAAATAATGTACCAATAACTCCAGTGCTAATACCTAGAAACATATTTAAAATAGCTTTTATATCTTCGTCCAAATTCCAACCAATCTTTATTTTTAAATAAATTCTCTCTAAATATAAAATTAAATTCATTATTTTTTATCTTTTGTATGTATTCCTTTTTTATTATTTCATATATATTTTCGACTTCAATATTCTCACTTTTAAATTTTTTATATTTATTATGTATGCCAAGAAAACTTTCATTCTTAAATATATGTCTTCCTTTCATCCTTATCGCTCCCGCTATAAGAAATTGTAATATTATTCTAAACATTTGCAGATATTTTCAAATTTATTATAAATAAAAAAGTAAGCAGTAGCTGGATCTCTACTAGCCACCGCTTACTTTTTTATAACCTTTACTCAATAATTTTCTTTAATATTTTACTTTTTTGCTCTAAGAATTGTCGTTCTACTAAAAGTTTTTTTAAGTTATTAAATACCACTTTTTCAAAATCATCAATTTTATAAAACTCATTAAACTCTCTAAAAATCTCCTTAAAATATCTCGGATCAGTAGTAATTTTCCTATACCTACTAAATGGTCCATCAGATTCAAACAACATTCTGTCATGAGGAATATTCTTTAGTATTTCTTTTCCCTTTTGAGATTCTAACATTGACGGGTTTATAGAAAAGTAATAACCATTATCTACAATATCCTTAATAGTTTTCAAATTTCCTGAATACCAATGAAAAACAGCATATTTTATCTTGTATTTTTTTAATTTTTCCAACACAATACCTTCAGCTTTTTTAGAATGGATAGTCATGATTTTAGCTTCATTACTTACTTTACTACATATATAATCAAAAACCTGTATTTGTGTATCAATGTTATGGGTATATTTTTTACTGCCATCTATCCCTACTTCTCCAATATAATTCGTACTATCAAAATATTTATTAAATATATCTTTATTAAAGTCATAATAATCTACCATTTCTGGATGATATCCTAATCCTAATCTAATATATTTAAATCCATTATATTTAGGTAAATGCGCTTCATAAATTTCCGGTAAATTAGTAACGAATAATGAATATATTTGTTTTTTTTCATAAATGTTGATTATTTCCTGTGGATTTTTATAGAAATCCATATGAACATGAAAATCAATATAGTTCATTATTTGTTAAAACCTCTCTTTCTATAATGGATATTTTGAATAAAACGTATCAACTTCCTCGCTAAATATATCTAACATTTTCTTTGTCAATTCTAGATAATTTTTCTCTTTATAATATTTTGAGCGTAAGTCTAATTCATTAAATATGCTTCCATCCTTAATTTTTTCATTAAATACACGAAAATATTCATTTGATGATTTAAATTCAGATTTAAATGATAAATCACAATTTTCCAAATTTGTACCATATGGAGCATTATATTGGACATCATATTTTTCATTTCCATATGCAGCCATAGATATTTTTCTTAGTATACATGGAATACAAAATCCACAATGCCCACTCTTAATTTTAATTTTACGATTATGCCTAGCAATACCACATGTATTTGTAAATTTTATATCCTCTTTGAACTGATCTGACAGACCATTGATTATTTGTCCTTTTGTCTTAAATAGAAAAGGATGTTTTATTCTCATATTCAAATTTAAATTTGATAACAGCTGATTTACTAGATATAGAGTTTTAGGATGAGTTGTTTTGGTTGTTTTTCTTGAATCCAATTCAGGATTTAATGATAAAACCCCATTTTCATATAACAAAATCTCATTAACATTATACATTGAAGCCGTAGCACATGCTAACGCAAAAAATAGCAGTGATCTTGTTCTTTGAGTATGTTCTTCCTTTTTTATATTTAATGTATTGAAACGCTTTGATATCCCTTTATATTTTTGATTTAATATGCTATGTATATCATTAAGTCCTTTTGTTTCAAATTTATTAATTTTATAACCGCAATACAATGATTGTAATTTATTTTCAACATTCACAAATGAACCGCAAAACGAATCTAATCCTCCCGAAAGTAATGTTACATTATCAAATTCTGGAGATGTGATGAATGATTTCACATAAAATTTAGGTAATTTCGAATCACATTTAACGAAATCAATATTCCACTTATCTCCAGATAGAAAATTACCTATTTTCCCCAATAGTACTTTTTGACTGCTCCATGTATGTATATTAGTTACAGGAACAATAACATTTATGTTCCGTGGCTCATCTTTAGAGTTAACTTTGTTTCTTACATCTTCTATGAATATTTTAGCTGCTACATCTATAAAGTCCAAAAAAATTTCATCATTTATATTCTCTAAGCCATTTCCATTCAATAATATTTGAGATGGTAAAAAGCTGTCACCAATCAATAAGTCTTCGCTAATGTATTTATTGGGATTACTCAAAATTATTATCCTTAATATTTTCGTTTAATTTACTAACTTTTTCAATAATAACAGCTAAATCTATCTTTTTTTCTATATAATCCTTGATTGGCTTAGACATATATTCTTCTATAGTATCATTAGCAAATTTTTTTACTCTATCTCTGAAGTCTTTCGTGTGAATATCATCATAAATTTCTATTAATGCTTCATTTATATTTTCCATTATTAATGAATACAATAAATTACACATAAACTTTTTTAAGAAGGCTTCACTATTCAATAAATTATTCAGTATAATTTCAGCCATAGTCGCTTTAAATGCTGCTAAAATCAGCCCATTTTCTATCTCTTGATTTTCTTCAACTTTGTCTAAAATAGCTTCAATAATTTGTTCCGTTTTAATCTTGTCTTTTATAATGCTTTCTTCTAAATTAATGTCATATTCAATGCCATAATCCTTTCCAAACTTTCCAGAACTTAAAGCTGATATTCCAGACATTCCTCCGGTAACAAGATTTCCAAAATCTTTATCACCAAAGTACTTTTTTGCTTTTTTCATTCTAATAGTTTCATTAATTACTTTAGGTAATGTATCATCTAATTCGCCTTTTGAATCAGAAATTATCTTCTTTATTTTTTGTTGTATCTTTCTAGTAGATGATCCCACTTTTTCCCCTCCCATATTTTCAAATTTAGAATTTCTAAACAGGTTTAAATATTCTACATATTTCATTAAATTCCTTTTATTTCTTATACTTTAAATATATACAACAAAAATAAACTCTACATTTCAATTTCATATGAAAAATTAGAGAACATATGATGATAACACAGAGAAATTAATCTCAATACTGCCCTCAACAAAATCACTTTATATCATAGAATAACTATCTAGTGTTTCTTTTAATTTACTCATAGGCAAGTTTTGAGTTTCAATCCAAATTATTTTACCGTCTAATTAGAGTAAAACAAGTGATTTTAATTTTTCTTTAATTTCTTCTACTGAATAATATTTCTTAGGATTATCTGCATCTCTTAATACATATCCTACATGATATAAAAATTCTATTGTATAAAAAGATGCCTTGTCATAAATTGGACTTATTAGCTTACGTTTAGTCTTTGCATTACACAATACAACTCCCAGTTGATTAAATGTTATATACTTATGCTCTTTCTCCATTATATTCACACATTTACTCTTGTTCTTCTGCCAGTTCTGTACATAATCCTTCAATGCTAATAGTAAACATTGGCTCTTTTCTTTCGAGATTATATTTATAAAAATCTTGATTAGTCTGTTGTACCTGAGCAATTGATTTTAAAATTGATTCCCACATTGTTTCATCTATATCTGCATTACAATGAGGACACGAATCTATTTTATTTAACCCTACCCAATAGATATTAAAATCCTTTCCACAACTATGGCAATGTATTTTGGCTTTTGTATTAATCATCTTATTTTTCATTATTAACACCTTCCCTTTAAATTTATTTAATATCAGTTCTTCGTCTGTATGAACTTTTTAATATCATATCTATTAATGCTGTAGCAGTATCCGGAGCATCATCATGCTCATTTTTCCCTTGCAATGTATATCCAGTTAAGTTATCCATAAACTTTCCATATTGACTGTTGTACGTATAATCCGAACGAAAATACATATGTTCTTTAATTTGTCCACTCGATAATAACATTCTAGTCTCTTTATTGGCTGTAGTAAATACTGGATCCAAACGTACATAAAAACCTTTCTCTCTGCATTTGTTTTTTAAGCTTCTACAGTACATTTCACCTGCTCCATTACTTTCTATTCTGCATTTATTAGGCCTATATTTATCAAGCATTGCTATTGTTAAAGGTTCTGTCTTTTCAACCGGTTCCTGAGTAAATATACAATCAATAATATAAACTTTTCTATCTATAATTGAACCAATAAGCATACAATAGAAGTCTTCACCCTTATCTGCTAAATCAATTGCCGCTATAATGCCATCACTATTCCTATCTTTAATATCCGCCATTGTGAATCTATTAAGTTCCTCTATAGGGAATAATAATCCCTCTGCTGGTTTCGGATTTTGTTGATACATGGATTCAAATACATAGGAATTTTGCTTTTTAATTGATAGCAATCTTTTAAGACTATGTTTGCTTTCCCATAATGCTGTCCCTTCTTCTCTTGGGTCATCTTCTGTTGGTGGTCCTATTTTAATAGCAGGGAATATAACAACATACCATTCTTCAGATTCTCTTTTTAATATTGTTCCTGCTAAGTCTTCCTGGTGCCATCTGGTTAAGGTTATAAGCTGCTGACTATCATTATGTAGACGAGTTTTAAATACTGTATCATACCAATCTTGCACATTTTGTCTTATTGTTGGACTCCATGCATCCGCTGCATCTTTATAAGGATCATCTATTATTCCTATATCAACAGGTCTACCGGTTAATCCACCACCAACACCAACAGTTATAAAACTTCCTCTATGATTAATAACTTCAAATTCTTCTGAGTTTCTTAACCAATTATTCTCACCTCTAAAGCCTTTCCCTGTTAGCCTAGTATCTAAATAAACTCGTTTATATTCTTCGCTGTCTATTATTCTTTGTACATCTCTATTAAATTTACTAGCAAAACTATGATTGTAAGATGCTAATGCTATCCTTAGCTCAGGATTATCTCCTAAGAGTTTTGCTGGTAATCTTCTGCTGCATAATTCTGATTTGCCATGCTGAGGTGGCATAAATACCATTAAGTTTTTAATCTCACCTCTAGAAAACTTATCAAGTGCATTAGCATATCTTCTATGATGGTCACTTATTTCATAATTAGAGAAAGTCCATTTAGTAAAGTCAATTAGGTTCCCCCTTGCTTTATCTATTTGTTCTAATTTTAAAAGTTCTTCTAACTCTAATAATTCATTATCTGTAAGCATAGCATCACCTATTCATTTTCATTTAATTTCTTTTTAAGTTCATCTATACGTCTTTGTCTTTCTTCTGGAGTGATTGTTATCATATTTATATTAGTTTCTCCTGTATGCTCTATCTCCTGTTTATCTCTCCATTCAGATGGTTTTCTATTCTTTAACCAGAATATTTGCGCTGTAGTATCTGGTTGTACTTCTTTTTCAACCTGTTTAGTTATTATTAGTTCTCCGGTCTTTTCATCTACCTCTCGAGTGTTTTCTATATATTTATAGCCTAATGCCCTCTTAAGTAATGCATTTTCTACTTCAATATCTATTATCTCTTTACCCTTTTTCAATGCCTCTGAAAACTCTGGATACAATTTTTTATATTCATAAAGTGTATCTGGGTTTATTCCTAAATTATGTGCAATTTGTTCATTGGTTAATCCATTTCTTGCCCATCCTTCAACTAATATTAATTTACCTTTTACGAATTCCTCGTATTTTGATTTAGCCATATTTTATAATCACCACCTCTAACTTGCAACAGATGGAATTACTCCACCTTCTTGAGTAATTGTTTGAAAATTTATATACCAATCATTTCCTCTTGTATCACCTTGATACGTCATAGCTATAACACGATAGATTCCATCTTTATCAAGGGATCTAAATAAAGTCTGAGAATTATTTGTATTAGAATTTGTATCATTAGTTACACTTGGTAATTCTCCACCATCCGCATCTATAAGTGGCCTTGGTCTACCTATAACATAGTCACCATAAATAGGTCCATAAGATACTTGTTCATCACCTGCTTTATTAGCTGTTCTTGCTGCATATATATCGTTGTTACCGCCATATATAGCTACATGATAACACTTACCATCTCCGTTAAACCAAAATACAATATCTCCAGCTATAGCTGCTTGAAGATCTATATTATATAACCCTTGCGCTTTTACTTGTTGCCATTGGTTTGTTGTTATATCTAATATGTCTAATCCTGCTACTCCATAACAGTGCTTTACAAACAAGGAACAATCATAATATGTTATTCCTCCTATTGTTTGACCTCTTGTTTCTTCACTATATCTAACATTTGGATCATCGCATATTCTTTTAGCTTCTGCAATAATTGCTTGCCTTGTACTGTTTACACTTGGCATATTCTCACTGTTATCAGTACTGATTGTTGAAGCACTTGGTGCAGAATTGTTGCTGTTAATTTCAATCTGCTTAGCTCTAACCAAACTATTATTTATATGAATAAGGCTATTAAGCTTAATTTGAGGATTCAATAAGCATTGTCCTGTTAATCCATAATCTGTTTGTGAAGGTACTCCTATGAGGCCAGAACTTGGATTCAATTCGAATATCTCGCCATCTGGTAGCTCATCCATGCTTACTAGATTTAATACACCATTATCCATATAAAAATGTAAGTCATAACTTTCAGCTATCTGTTGTATATAATCGCTTATTTTCCCAAACATAACTTTTCCTCTTGTTAATGTTCGTCCCTTCAACTTATCAGAAATACTTCCAAGTGGAATTGGTATACTCGCATTGCTGGCTATATGTTCAATTATATCTCTTGCAGTTTGTCCTCTAGCTATAGAATAATTAGCGATTTCAAAGTTTATAGCCCTATCTGAATCTAATGCTACTATTGTTAATTTATAGGTATTACCATTCTCTTTTTCTCGAATTGTCTGAAGAATATCACCATCAAATATTAATCCGAATTGAGAACCTTCATAACCTGCTTCTACTGTTACTCTAACTCCAGACATCATAATCTTATTCTCAGTAACTGCATTTAAATTATAAATAGTAATAGCACTTGAATTAGGTTGCATTAATATAGTTTTTTCTATATTGAATGTGCAATGTAAATCTGAAACATCTAAGGCATTACCAGAATTATCAACAACTGTTATCCTGTATCTTCTTCCAAAAAAGATATCTCCTTTTTTCTCACTATTGGCGACAACTTGATAATTGGTTGCTTCAATGGTTAATTGTTCAGAATTACTATTGGCACTATCACCTATTGTTCCTGTAAATTGACTGTAATACTTATTTGCCCAAGTTATTCTATTGCTTAAATTTGCTAATTGTGCGTTTGCTCTTTCAAAACATACACAAAACGCTTCTGCCAATCTATCTACACTTCCACTACCTGCCATGAATTCACTATGCGAAAGATACTTATTGTTTTCGTGCCATTGGTATTCAGCTCCAGTTGCACTTGTATTTTCTCCTGTTAATTCTGACCAAAAAAATTCTAATTGATGTATTAAGTCAGTTCCATATGCCTTAAGTTGTATTTTTCTATCATACGACCATTGCATTAACCCAAATCCATCCCCACCTACTTCAACTTCATCGGGATTGAACTCACTTTCTTGTTGAATGTTCCCCATTATTGCGGCTGTACTATTCTCTGATACTCCTTTTGATCTTAAATATTTCCATACAGTTTCTTGTATACTCATGCTCTTATCCCTCCCTCCTTGTTGTTTGTTGATTCCATTGCTTTCTTTTCCCAATATCTTTCTTGGGCTGCTCTAACTTTATCTTTATTTCTTTTTCTCCACTCCCTCATATACTCTCTTTTTGTCTGTCTGACTTTTTCATCCATTTTTTAATCCTCCTTGATTCAAATTTACAAAATAAAAAGGCCACGGTAATAAATAGGTTCAGTACTTTTGGTCTGTAACCTAAATATTTCCCGCAGCCATTAAATTCTTAATGCTTTCCATCATATGATGGGGTACTTAAATATTTATTTTTATCTTTATATCTATTATAACATAATCTAACTACATAATTAACTCTTTATATTAGAATTCTCTTCATATAACTTAATATATTTATATAATGTACTTCTACCAATCCCTAGCATCTTTGCAAATGCTATTGCTGACATATCTCCGTAATCACCTGCTTTAAATTTCTTATATTCTTTTATAAAATCCTTTTGTAATTGTACTTTTGGCCTACCCAAAATCTTGCCTTTTGCTTTTGCAACTTCTAAACCTTGATTTATACGTTGAACTATCTTTTCACGCTCCTGCTGAGCCATATGTGCTTTTAATGTAATAAATATATCTGCTATCATATTATACAAACTCGAATCTTGTATCTTATCCCACTCGTTGAGATAAGGTGTATCTAGTGCAATAACTCTTATTCCATCAGCTTTGAGTGTTTTAAATTCAATTATAACATCGTCAGCATTTCTACCGAGTCGGTCAATATCAGTAATAATTAGTATATCATCTCTTCTTAATTTACTTTTTAGTTCATTAAACTTAGGCCTACGATCTGCTTGAATTGTTCCACTTATTCTCTCTTCAATTAAATTATCAAATTTAAATTTATTTGTTATTGCATACTGTTCTAGTGTTATTCGTTGTCTATCTGTTGTTTGTCTTTCCTTTTGTGTACTGATTCTCATATATCCAAATACCATATCATAAACCTTCTCTAACAATTTATTTATGATATTATTATATATGTCTATAAAAACACATTCAAATATCGTAGACATATCTTATAAATAATTATACCTATTTATCAGGATTCTTTCTCTCTTTTTCTTTATTTTTCTCTGTTTATTAAATCATATGATTTATAGACGCCATCTTTTCTATACAATATAAAAAAGTGATAGATCAATCTATCACTTTAATTATTATACTTATTTTGATTCATCTACTGATGAAATGTCTGTTAATACTCCATTTGCATCTGCATATGCTGTTATAACTGATGTATGTACACCATATTTGCAATATCCATTAGTTAATAATGAACCGTCATCTTGCATATAATATTGTTTTGAACCATCACGAACTAAACAATTAGTTACCATAACGCCTTGTTGATTAATAAAATACCATTTTCCATTGGTTAGTACCCATGAGTTGACTTCAACTTGATCAAAATCTGGTGTACTAACGCTCCAAGTTTTATCATATTGATTATAAGACCATCTAGAAGAATCTACATACTTTGAAGTAGTATAATTATTTGTAAACCTATAATCCCATGCCACTTTATCTTGTGCGTATGTAGTTTGAAAATTACATAGTAAAATATTAATTCCAATACTTAATGCACATAAAAACTTTAAAATATTTTTCTTCATATAATATCACCTCTATATACTTTTACCATATATACTATATGTTTACAATAATATTTTATTGTAAACTTTAACTCTGGCTCCAATAAAAAATACTCTAAGTTAACATAGGTACTTTTACTATACAACTGACCTATTCATAAATATCAAAGGTATCCTTACTAGATTAGATATTGCTAGCAACAATAGGCAAAATCACATGTAGAAGTTATAACTAAATATATTTTATATACTCTATATACTTTAAAATATCTTTGAAATACTAATATATAAATATAGCATCAACAGTAAGCATACCATTATTGGAATTATTAAATATAAAACTACTTCATAAGTATCTTAAATTATACAATAATATCACTTTTTCTTTTTAAGGCATCGGAAATCTCGGGTATACCTTTGTAAACCTCTGGAAATACCATTTATTTAATGCGCAGATCTTAAGCCATTAATAAATAAAAGCATGCCTACTGGAAGATTCATAATTTTCTAGTAAGCATGCTCAATTATTTATGACTATATATTTCACTTTTTTGTAACATCGAAAGTTCCTTTGCCGTATCTACTGTTATTTCATAATCTGTAGCATCATGTTCTGCTCCGTTAGATGTGTGTATTTTTGTACACAGTTCTCTATAGTCGTCATTTTCAGTAAAGCCATAGCCTTTAAATTTATTATACTGCTGGTCCTTAGCCCTCGCTAATCAATTCTTCTAATGCTTTTTTTACAGCCTTTTTACCATATTTCTTTATATGATAATAAATTAATAAATTGTAGTAATTAGTTAATGATTCTTTACTTGGAGAGCCGTTACAAGTTACAGTTATATTTCTGTAATTAATTCTCTTAGGCATGTTATCTGTCTCCTTAATCTAGCTTACATAAATAGTGTTTAACTTAAAAAAAATTATTCAATTTATCTCTATTATTCTTCTTTTTTTAGCATTTCGATTAACATTTCTCTTTGTTCAAAAGTCAATCTTTTGTATACTATTTGTGCTAATATACGAGAATATTTTTTTTCTACTTCTTCTTTTCCCTCTTTAGTAGATGGTAGAACTAAAAATACTTTAGACATATTTCACCTCCATAAGTTATCCACACATAATGTGAATTATTTTGTTACTGTATTACTATCATTACTTTTTTTCTTAATTTTAAGAATCACTCTCTTCATTCTCTTCCTCCTTATTCAAAAGTTCGTTAATAGGAATGTTTAGAGCCCTTGATATTTTAGTAACTGTTTCAATTCATTAATTTTTCTTTGCTTTCCTTTTTAGTAAATATCCTTTCGTCATCTTTGTATTTTCGTACAAAATAAGCAGGTTTCGTGCAACTAGTTTTTTTTAATTCATTAGTTACTTCACATCGAATTCCGTAATGCATATAAACGCCCTCTGTACTATTTATCTGTTTATTATCAATCATCCACTTATCTTAATTAGATCTTTACATTTCACTTATTAGTTCTTCTAGTGCTATTCTTACAGGATCCGTTCCATACCTTTCAACTAAAAAATCAATTAGTATGCTATAGTAATTCATTAGAGCCTGTTCACTAGGAGCTCCATTACATATTACTGTGAATTCATCATAATTAATTCGTTTTGCCATATCTCATTTATCTAACTCCTTAAATAATACTAACTTAAGAGTTATTATCTTCACTTACTGGATATATATTCATAAAAGGTCACCATTGTAATTATTACATTAATATAATTTTTATTAAGATTTACATTACTTTCTTATAAATACTTGCTATAACGCATTTATCTTCTCCAATAACATGGTATACACTATTGTCTACACGCTTAACGCTATAGATAGTCACCTCATCAAATGTAGACTTCTTTTTTAACTCATTTATGAAACTTCCTTGATAACCTTTAATAAGTTCATTTTGAGTTAAAGTTTGAACCACTTTCTCCGACCCTATAATATTGCCCTTAGAATCAAGTACGGTATATATCATTGCATCGCCAAAACTTTCCTCAAAGAAATTATCCATATCCGCTTTTGCTTTTGGGTTAGAATCAATTGCTTTCCATATATAAGAACTCACACAGTTGAACAATGGCATTTCCCACTCCGGACAGTCCATGAAATCCCTGCACCTTCCTTTTTTCCATCTGTATTCTATATGATGTATTATAAATCTATCAGTTATTGATTTTTGTCCGTTCTCCTTTCTGTCGCAACAATGCTTTATTCTTTTAGCATTATTTTCTGAACCGCTCACTATCTGAATTATTTCATGATCTGAGAAATATTTATCTAGCAATGGAATATATGAATGAATCAACAAAGCTCCATAATGAAATATCTCTTTTTCTAAACTTTCTATATATTCATTTAGTACCTCTGAATAGTCTTCATAATATTGTCTTCTATCTGCTGTTAAATTTAGTTCTAACATTTTCTTAGTTCTTTTCCTGTCTTCATATAACTCATTTAACTTTACATATATTTTTCTTAATTTAAACTTTGCCTTTATGACACTGTTACTTATAACAAGTCTATCGTTTCCTTTTGCTTCATCATTAAAAACTCTACATATTCTTCCATAATCCTTATCAGAAAAAAACGCCTTAAGTTCCTCTTCTGTTTTTTTACTTCTTTCTTCTGCTAATTGTTCTTTACTTTTAAACTCTGTTATCATAATAACATTCGCTCCTATTCCATTTATAAGGAGACTGAATATCCCAATCCCCTCTCTTAAATTAAAATCTTTATTCTACATCTAAATAAACTCTATAATATCTACCACTTTTAGCTGGTCTACTTATTTTTTTGATTGTTGATGTTTCCAATAATATTTTAATAATTTTATCCTTTTCTTTTTCTATCTCATAACTAATTTGTAGCTTCACCATTTTTAACACCATCCTTATACTATTGATTCTAAATAAGAACTATCAATGGAACATCTTCTAAGAATTTAAGATTAGTTGCGCTTGCTATAATACCCTTTTTGAAATAATACCTACAGAGCGCCGTATAATAATTTGTAAATTCCGAATCCAATTTATCTATTAATTCTACCTGATTTGGTACAGCCTCACTTAATTCATCTATTGACTCAAATAAAGTCTTTCTCAATAAATTTAATTCACTATCAGCACATACTTCATCACGTTCTTTATCTTCCTGAATATGATTAAATTCATTTTCTATAACATTATTTATTAATTTCCTCATTTTTTCCATTCTCATATACATATCCTCCTAAATTCTCTTGACTTTTTGGGAGGTATTGCTATAAAATTTAAGTTGCGAAGTTAAATTTTTATAACAATACCACTGTGATGAATGTTCAAGTATCTATTCATCGCTTTTTTTTAACTTTATATCTCCTGCCAATACCTTTCCTACAATTATTTTCACTTGGATTTGTGCTTTTAAGTATTTATCTCCTACTCTTAATATTAAAAATTCTAATTTCTCATTTTCTTTCATATACCGCCTCCTAAAATCTTCATTTTTTCTTCTTCAATCATCCTTAGGCTTTCTTCGAAAATTTCCGCCGCCAACTTTATAGAATCTTTTTTGATCTCAAAGTACTTAATCTCACTTCCGAAATAGTTTTGTATATTGTTTAATGTTTTCATGTAACCTGCTTTCACTTCTCTTTGAATATCATCTAATTCATCTAATGCCAATTTTCACACCCCCTATTGCTCATAATTACTAATCCTAAATTTACTGCCCTCCCATCTGAAAGATAATGTTTTTTTAGTTGAATTTCTGCATTTCTTAATCAATATATTTACACACTTTGGATTTATTGTAGCGTCCTTTGAGTTATAATCTACTTTAATATCTTGTTGTGCTCCTGGATCATCTAATATTGTATTTCTATACACTCCTAGCACGGTATCAGAATCCCTAAACACGCTGGCACTATCTGCAATGTCTGTATCTGATAATTTTTCATATGGTTTATAGTTATCTGAATTTCTCTTCTCTGCTGCCTGCGTCGCTTGTGCAAGAATTACTATAGGCAAGTTCAATGTATTGGCTAATGCCTTTAACTTTTGAGTTATTTGTGCTATTCTCATCCTTTCCTCGTTTGCATTAACACCTTGTATTAGCGATATATAATCAATAAAAACAATATCCACATTACTTTTTATTTTTTCAACCTGTATTTTAGATATTATGTCACCTAGATTCCTAGTATCATAGATTGATATATACTGATTTATTTGAGATGCTGTTGTAAGGATTTTTACTAACTGTTCATCTAACAATTCACCTTTATTTAGATATTTTACTTTCCTATGTTCTATATCAGTTAGATTAGATACTAGCCTGTCCATAACTTGCGTATATGTCATTTCCAAACTGAAATACATTACTTTCTTTTTGCTATGCCTTGCTATATTCAAGGCTAATTGCCCAGCTACAGTTGTCTTTCCTACTCCAGAAAATGCAAAGATTGTTATCAATTCTGCTTTTGAAAATCCATGTATTGCAGCATCCAACTTCCACAGTCCAGTTTTAATAGCATTATCTTCTTCATTCTCTCCGATATATAACTTTTCTTTTGCTTCTAAATATCCCCTTAAGCACTCTTCTTGTGTTCTTTCTATATCCGTCTTTTTTTGAACCGACAATATCTGCTCTTGGACTAAATTAAGAAGTTCCTTAGGTTCTAGTTCCTGTTTTAATTCTATGATTTTAGATATCCCCACAACGTCCCTCTTAAGTCTGTAGTTCTTTAGAATATTTACATAAGCGTTTAGTTGACTAATACTTATTAAGCACCCTGAAACCTCTGTTATATAACTTGTACCACCGACCTTATCAAGTATTTTTTTCTTTTTGCAATATTCTACTAGAAGTAATAAGTCAATGTTATTTTTTTCTTTATAAGTATCACTAATTGCTTTATATAACACCTGATGCCTATTGGAATAAAAATCTTCTGGCCTTACTTGGAGACTTTCGAGAATCATAACTCCGTCTCTTGTCATACCTCCTGCTAGTACAGATTGCTCTACCTCATGGCTCTTAAGTAAATCTATATTAATATTCAACATATCACCTTCTAATCTATATAACTATCGTAGTTAACCACTTTCTTAGTTTGTATGCTTTTCTTCTTATGATCCTCGTAGTTAACCTTATTACTACCATCATTCATAAATGTACTTATTCCATTACTTCTGCTAAGAAAATCTTTTAAGCCCCATTTGTAATTAAAGTAATATCCATCATCCTTCAGAATCTCATTATAGGTTTCTATAGCTCGTACAATTTCTTCTTCCGAATATTTCTTTAAAGCATTTTCTATTGCTTTCTCAATATCCTTATTTAAAGATTTGTGTACTATTATTTTTTTACTGTTCCAATGGCTATATATATTATTAGATATATTTTTAGATATATTTCTAGATGATGTATCCTTAACCGTATCCCCAACTGTATCCCCAACCGTATCTTGATTGTCTATGATATCAGTATTTCTCATGCTTTTACCGTATTCTGAACCGTATCCCAAACCGTTCTCTGAACCGTATCCTGTTTCTATTAAAAATATTATGCTTTTTTGGTTCTTTGCTTTGCTTCTATGAATCCATGCGATAAAGCCTTCACGTTCTAAATCTAACAATATTCTCTGCAACTTCCTTCTACTTACATTACATTCATTTTCAACAACTGAATAACTAAAGTAACATTCATTTCTTTTTAGACCTTGGTAATCATCTTGATAATTAGTTTTAAATATAATCCAAGAAAGAACCATATATTTATCTTTATCATCAAAGAATACCTTCCTTACTGTTCCATCAAACCTTCTAAAGAATATATTTTCATTTCCATTCAAGCAACCACCTACTATCTGAATGCTTTCTTAAAGAACCGTAATCCCTCAAATGTTGGTTGCTTATTAAACATTTTACAAACACAAATATATTGATCTATTAGCCTTAAATTCATATGCAATAATTCTCCTTTACATTTCTATTATGTGATTTAGACTGCTTGCCACTTGTTTAAATGCATTTATTTGTGTTTCCAATGATTTAATTTTGCCTTTTAGCTCTGCTATCTCCAAATCTTTTCTTAGACTTCCATCATTGGTCTCAATTCCTAAATATCTATCAATCTCTGATTTCTCTATTAAATACTCCGTTCCACTTTTAACTGCTTTAATTTTCCCTTTTCTTATTTCGTTTCTCACTGTTGCAGATGGCTTATTTATTATTTCTGCAACCTCGCTAACTTTATAAACTAATGCTTTGTTCACTTTTATATACCTCCACATAATTTCCTATAGACATTGCGCCTGTTTTAGATGTGATATTTTTAGATATGCACATTTCAAGTTTTAGAATTGAATAGACTTGATTCATTGATTTTTATAGTCTAACTCGAAAAGTTACTTTTGTTAAAAACTTTCTAAAAAAATTTTGAATTTATATTTTTTCTAAATTCACACATAGCATAACTCGATTTTTATAAAAATAGCATTAAATAAAAAATATTTTTATTTTTCTTCATCTGAAAAGAATAATTCTTCTACTGAAGCGTTTAATTTCTTAGAAATCTTTTTCATTAATTCAATACTTGGATTTTGAGCTTTCCCATTTTCTAAAAGCCTAAGATATTCTCTTGAAATACCAATTTCTTTAGCAAACACCCCTGCCTTATATCCAGCGCCTACTCTTAAACCTTTAATTCTATATTTCATTTTGCACCTCCTTGCTAGTGACAAATGTCATTTGTTATTTAAATTTTACTTTGCAAAACTTCATTTGTCAATGCTATGCTTTATAAAAACTTTTTGACAAATGTCATTTGTTATTTCATAATATATTTAGGAGGTATTTATTATGGTAAATGAAAATATAAAAAAGGCACGTGAAGCCGCTGGCATAAGCCAAAGGGAATTAGGACGTAGAATTAATAAAACCGGCCAATATATCTCTTATTTAGAGAAAAATCCAAAATCAAACCCTAGCATTGTTGTTTTAAGTGATATAGCTACTGCTCTAAATATTCCACTTTCTTATTTAATAGAGACCCAAGAAACATTGACAAATAAAATCATAAGGACATTAGAAATAAATTTTGATGCTGATGCTGAAAATACTTTAGAGTTAATATGCGAGCTTGCAGACATAGATCCTGAAGTAATTGATGAAGCTTTAAAATATAATGAAGATATCTCAGAAAGTTATCTTTCAAAAATGATAAGCATTATTTATAATGATAATCCTGATTTATTTACTAATTTTTACATAGAAAACAAAAACTTAATTAATAGTAATTACCTTATTTGTGCACAAACTTGTGATGAAATACTAAAAAGACTCAAATTAAAAGGAGTTTTAGATGAAGATAATAAAATAAAAACATGTCCCAAGGAACGAATGCAAAATGTTTTAGTTTCTAATAGAATAGTGCAAAATTCTTTACTTTACAGCTTTGTATTATCAGTACTTATCTCTAAATATCATACTAATTCAATTCAAGATTTAATTAATAAACTTAAATTTGATAATATAGAACAATTAGCGGCCTTAATTACAAATGATGCTGGAAAATATATATTGTCTGCAGTTAATGCTAGTTTTGAAAGTTTAAAAGAAGATCCTAATGATTTGAGCTTTAGCATGGATGCTCTTAATTCTGAAATTGAAAACTACAATTCTTATAATAGTGCGCTTTTGAGTAATATAAAGTCTATTGTGTATGCTGAAAATAAAGAAAGCGAATAACTTAAAGTTATAAGTGATTACGAAATAACATTCCCATATTAAATGTGGTTACTTTATCAATAATCTTAGCAACCACAAACAATGCATTAGTTAATACTAAAACAATATTTAGAAAAGGATTTCGATATACTAAAAATTAATAGATTAACGCTTAATACTGATATTAGTATCAAGAATATGTCCTTAAGGTTTTCAGAACATTAAAAGCTTATATCAGATTAAGTTAAAATCCATTTAGGAAAGGTGGTATTTATGGCAAGTTATAAGCAATTATCCAAGTATAATTGGAAAGTAGATATCCCTTTAGTATATGAGAACGGCAAACGACAAAGAGTTATAAAACAAGGATTTAAAACAAAAAAAGATGCTGAAAAATTTGCTACAGAAACATTAGCACAAAAGAATAGAGGTTATATTGCCTCTACAGAGAGTAATGTACTTTTTAAAGATTTTATAAATAAATGGTTTAACGAATATAAAGTAAATACAATTAGCACTAACACTATAACTAATTATAGATCAAGAATAGATACTCATATAATCCCTAAATTAGGTCATCACAAACTAAATAAAATTACTAATATGATTGTTCAAGATTTTTATAATAGCCTCATTAACGAAGGCGCTAAGGCTTCCAGTGCCAAAAAAATCATGGAAACATTAAATAATTGTTTAAAGTACGCACAAAAAAATAAACTTATATATAACTTACCAACAGATATTGAAAGAGTCAAAACCGAAAAGCCTAAAGTTGAATTCTGGAGCAAAGATGAAATTGACTTTTTCTTAAATGAAATAAAAGATACCTATCTTTATACTCCAATTCTAATCGAACTATTTACAGGATTAAGAATTGGTGAATTATGTGGGTTACGCTGGTGTGATATTAATTTTAAAACGAAATATTTAACTGTTACCCACCAGGTCATATATGATAGAACCACTAAAAAGTTAATATTTACAGATAAATTAAAGACACCGACAAGTCATAGAAAAATGAGTTTACCTGAAATATTAATTGATCACTTACAAAGTATCAAAGGAGAAGCTCTTAAAACTGATTTTGTTATATTAAGCCGTGAAGGATCCATGTGCAATCCTAGAAACTTATCTATGAATTTTACTGGTGAGATTTCAAAATATAAGGATTCATTAAATGATAAAATGAAATCACAGCCTAATAAAGATCTAGGAAATTATAGGTCCTTAAAGCAGATAACATTTCATGCCCTCAGACATACCCATGCTACTTTATTAATATTTAATGGTGAAAATATTAAAGTTGTATCCGAAAGACTTGGGCATAAGAGTATATCTGAAACATTAGATACCTATACTCATGTTATGGATGATATGAGAGATAATACTGCTGCATTACTAGATAATATATTTAAATATAAACCTCTTAATGATGATAATAAATAACTCTAATTTGTGGTCACTTTTAGTCATCTTTTTACGTCGTATAAACTTTTGGTCATCATTTCGTCACTTTTTTAATAAATAAAAATGGCTTAACCATTGCAGTTAAGCCATTCTTCTTTGTACATTGGTACTCCCAGCGGGAATCGAACCCACATCTATCCCTTAGGAGGGGATTGTTCTATCCATTTAACTATAGGAGCATAATACTTAAATATTCTTTTTTTGTTTAATTTGTACTTATAAATTTTATTACAATTATTTGTCATTGTCAAATTAATAATTTATTTTTACATAAAAAAATAAATTATATTAGATATTAAATGTCTTATTACTAACCTTTCAAAAAATAAATTTTTCCATAAATACTTGATAAAATGTAAATACTGTAACTTATCCTTCTTCTAGCTCCATATAAACTAATAAACAAAAAACCTGAATATACTAAGCTAAAACTGTAAAAATAAAGCTTAAATACCCTCTATATGTATTTAAGCTTCATAGTTTTAAATTGTTTTAACTTTAAATTTTTTATTAACTCTAACTCTAAATATATCTACAATTTTAGTTATCAGAGGACTGGATGCTATTATTACTGCTAGCGATATGAGCCAATGACTTAATTGTATTTTAGTTAAGCTAAATATATATCTTCCTATTGGTGTTAAGAACCCTAACACTATTATCCCAAACATAGATAAACACATTATCGTTTTAAACTTAGTTAACGGTCTTGCGACTCTAAGCAATACCACCATACTAATTCCAGAAAACATTAGTACTGCTAAAGTTCTACTGTAATCCATTGGGAGATTCATTTGCATTGATATAATAAATGTTATAAGTATAAATATAGCAAGTAATATCCCGTTAGGAATACTAACAGTTAATATTCTTGTTAAAAATCCCTTTTTAACTCCACCCGTGCTAGGCAATAACGCCAAAAAGAATGATGGAATTCCTATAGCACAACTTCCCACTAATGACAACTGTATTGGAAGTATTGGATACTCTATAAATAATATTGAACATACAAATGATAGAATTATGCAAAATACAGTTTTGGATAAAAATAATTCTGATACTCTCTCCAAATTATTAATTTGCTTTCTTCCCTCTTCAAGAACTTTAGGGAGTGCAGTGAAATCAGATTTCATTAATACTAATTGCGCTACAGCTTTTGTTGCATCGGAACCATTTGCCATTGCAATGCCACAGTCAGATGATTTTAAAGCAAGTACATCATTCACTCCATCACCTGTCATTGCAACAGTATGCCCCATTTCCTGAAGAGCCAAAACGATTCTTTTCTTTTGATGTGGAGTAACTCTTCCAAAAACAGTTATTTCCTGAATCAAAGCCTTCAATTTTTCATTATCCTCTGGCAACTCTCTTGCATCCACATATTTTTCCCAGCCACTTAAGCCTGCTCTTCTTGCAACCTCTGAAACAGTAATAGGGCTATCTCCAGAAATAATTTTCACCACTACGCCTTGACTATCAAAGTACTTTAATACATCAGGTGCTGCTTCTCTTATGATATCCTCAATTAGCACTAGTGCTACACTTTCTACCTTACCTTCTAATTTTTCATTCAAATTGTTATGAAGATTTGCTAGTAATAAAACTCTTTTTCCTTTTCTAGCTTCTTCTTTAACTATTTCTTCTATTAACTGGTATTCCTTACCCAATATTATTTCTGGTGCACCAAGTACCCATGTCCCAAGCTTTTCAAAAGTAGCTCCGCTCCATTTTCTTTTAGATGAGAAGGCAATCTTGTCTAAAACTTTGATTTCCTTATCATATTCCTTATATTTTTCTAATATAGCTTTCTGAGTCGGATTATTGCTTGGCAAATTATTTATTAATGCCGCTAATACATGATCTATCTCTTCAGAACTTTTAGAACCAATATTCTTCACTTCTGACAATCTTAACTCTCCTTGAGTCAAAGTTCCTGTCTTATCTAAACAAAGTACATCAACTCTTGCTAATACTTCTGTAGCACTTAGTTCTTGAACTAAAGTATCATATTTAGATAGCTTTATAATTGACACTATAAATGTGGCACTCGTTAGTAATACTAATCCCTCTGGTATCATTCCTACAATTCCTGATACTGCTCCTATTAATGCATCCTGCCACGTATTCCCTGGTATTCTTAGTTGAGTTACTATTAATAATGCAGATAAAGGAGGTACAATCCATATTATTACTCTAAAAATTTTATCTATTGCTGCTTGTAGCTCTGAATTTATTATTTTAAATTGTTTAGCTTCCTCAGCAAGAGTAGATGAATATGTTTCTTTACCTACTTTTGTAACAATCGCATATCCCTCTCCAGATACCACGAAACTTCCAGATAACAATGTCTCTTTGTAATTTTTAGATATTGCATCGGCTTCTCCTGTTAACATAGACTCATCTATTTCTAATCCGTTACTATGCAAAACTTCTCCATCCGCCAATACCTGCATGCCGGTTTCTAGATAAATCACATCATCCAATACAATTTCTTCTATTGCAATCTCCTTTATTTCACCATCTCTAAGAACTTTTGCATGCGCAGAACTTATGACTGATAACTTTTCTAATGTGCGCTTAGCTTTAATTTCTTGAATCACTCCAATTAATGTATTTACTATTATAACGCCTACAAATATAGCATTCTTAGGTGATCCTGCTAGAATAATTATTGCTGCAAGCACAAAGTTTATTGCATTAAACCTTGTAAACAAATTAGCTCTTATTATTTGAGGCATAGTTCTTGATGGCGTTTTCGGAATGTGATTCACTTTTCCTTCTTTAATTCTCTGCTTAACTTCTTCAGATGTTAAACCAATTATAGCTTCAGCATCTTTCTCCTTCATATTCAACGTATTATTATTTAAATTCATCAAATTTCTCCTGCCTATGTAAATTATTTGCTATACTATTTCATAGAATTATCATTGTCTTATATATTATACATTTTTTAATATTATTTTACCCTAATTATTTACTTAATTTTAAATTAATTTTATTGAATTTTTAATAGGTATGTAATCTATTTAGTCTTTCAATATGTTAATTTTTATACTATACTGATTAGTGTAAAAATTAATATATTAAGGGTGTGTAATTTTTAATGTTAAGAACTATCTATTTTTATCTCGGATTAATAATAAGTCTTATATTTTCATCTATTTATAGAATTAGGATAAAAATCTTAACTAATAAAGGAGATATTGAAGGAAGAAAATGGTTCATTCATAAAGTAAGCCATTCTTGGGCAAAATTTATAATGAAAATATCGGGTGCAAAAATTAATGTTGTCGGTTTGGATAATCTTCCAAAAGATCAAACTGTATTATTTGTATCTAATCACCAAAGTAACTTTGATATTCCGTTGCTTCTAAGCTGCATTGACATTCCAAAAGGATTTATTGCAAAAAAGGAACTTGAAAAGCTACCTCTTATTAGTACTTGGATGAAATATATAAATTGCATTTTTATGGATAGAGATAACTTAAGAAAATCTGCTGAATCAATAGTTGAAGGTGTTAATTTATTAAAGTCTGGTTATTCAATGGTAATATTTCCAGAGGGTACTAGAAGCAAAGGTAAATCTGTGGACGAGTTTAAAAGTGGAAGCTTCAAATTAGCTACAAAATCCAAATGTCCTATAGTTCCACTGACTATAAACGGAACGTATAAACTCATGGAGGAAAATAATAACGCAATAAAAAGTGCTGATATAGAATTAGTAATACATCCTTTAATAGATGTTGCTACCCTAAATAAAGACGAGCTAGAAAAGCTGCCTGAAACCGTTCATTCTATCATATCTAGTGCTTGCAAGCTACACTAATATAAAAAAGCAAGTTGCCTTAAATTAGGCAGCTTATTTTTATACATTAATTTAAGTATATTTTATACTAAATGCTGCTAATAATATATTTAGATTATAATATCTTTTGACATGAATTTATCTATTGTGTTATAATAAATTCATTTGACTTATATATAAAACTTTAATATAAGTTATCGAAACAAAAATAACTAATTTTGAAACAAAGAAACGAGGATATTTAATGAATGATAATCAATTTGCTACATTAGGTCTTAAAGAGAGTATTGTTAAGGCAATATCAGACCTTGGTTTTACAAAACCATCTCAAATACAAGAACAAAGTATCCCTGTAACACTTAGTGGCGCTGATTTAATAGGGCAGGCACAAACTGGTACCGGAAAAACTGCAGCTTACAGCTTACCAATTATCACCAAGATGAGTGATAATAAGGGAATCAAATCTCTTATTTTAGCACCAACAAGAGAACTTGCTGTTCAAGTTAATGAGGAGATACAAAGACTTTCTAAATATGAGAAAATTGGAACTCTAGCTGTTTATGGTGGAGATTCAATCGAAAGACAAATCAGAGCACTAAGAAAAGGCGATGTCGATATTGTCGTTGGAACGCCTGGTAGAATATTAGATCTTGTAAAAAGAAAATGCCTTCATTTAGAAAGTATAGAATTTCTAGTACTAGATGAAGCTGACGAAATGCTTAACATGGGATTCATCGATGATATTCAAGAAATTCTTAGTCATACACCATCTGAAAGACAAACTTTGTTATTTTCAGCAACAATGCCTGATCCAATAGCAAAGTTGGCTAAAAAGTATATGAAACCAGATGCTAAACTTGTTAGTATTAAGAGGAGTTCATTAACTGTATCTAAAATTGAGCAAAGTTATTTTATGATTAATAATAAGCATAGATTAGAAGCTCTTTGTAGGTTACTTGATCTAGATAATCCTAGTTCGGCTATAATATTCTGCAGAACTAAAAGAGGTGTTGATGAGCTTGTACAAGAGCTACAATCAAAAGGTTATATGGTTGAAGGTATGCATGGAGATATGACACAAGCTCACAGATTAACTACTTTAAATAAATTTAAAGAAGGTACACTAAATCTATTAATAGCTACTGATGTTGCTGCTAGAGGTATAGATGTCGAAGGTGTGACTCATGTATTTAACTATGATTTACCTCAAGATGTAGAATCATATGTTCACAGAATTGGTAGAACTGGTAGAGCAAATAAAAGCGGTACAGCTTATTCTTTAGTAACTCCAAAGGATTTTTCAATGCTTAAACAAATTCAAAATGTTACTAAAAGTTCAATCACACAAAAGCCAGTTCCAACTGCAGAAGAAATTAATAATAAAAAATTTAAGGACATGATGTCAGAAGTTGAGAGTACTATTAAAGCTGGTGAGCTTACTAAGTTTATACCAAGTGCAATAGAATTGACTGAATCTTATGATGCAGTATCAGTTATTTCAGCCCTAATGAAAATGAAGTTTGAAAATGAAATTGTATTTGATTACAGTTCAAACAAATTAGAAGCGCCAAAAAAAGAAGATGTTCGTTTATTTTTCTCTGTCGGCAAAAGAGACGGTTTGACTCCAAAAGTATTAATTAATTATATTAAAGATATGACAAAAGTTAATGCTTCAGCAATTGGTCAAATAGACCTTATGGAAAACTTCTCATTTGTAACTGTTGATGAGTCTATATCTTCTAAAATATTAAAAAATTGTCCTGGTGGAAAAATTAATAAGAAGAAGGTTAATGTTGAAGTTGCTAATAAGCGTAAGAGATAATAAAACTTTTTATTCTTAATACTCTTACTTAAGGGAAGATTTAAATTTAGGTATAATGCCTAGAGCTTATCCTCCCTTTTTTGCTTTTATTATAAAAATAACTACTCTAAAAATAACATTAAAACATTTCATGCTATTCCTTATACATTACTGTATATCAGCATCATCTTGATAAGAATCCACATCTATTATATTCGCTGTATTTTCTAACGAATACTTTTTCTGCATTATTATACTAAGAACTCCATTATCAATACTTTTAAGTATCTGATTTGTGTCTATATCCTCAATATCATTAAATTTTTTATTATAAGCATTCTTAACAAGAGCAGTATTAGAAAATATCCCAAATCCACTTTTTTTAATTTCTAATCTATTTAGGTTTATATCTAATATTCCTGGATCATATCTTATGCTTAATTCTCTAAGATCAATACCTTTTAGATCTATAATTAGATGATACATATCATCATACCGATTAAGTTTTATAAAATCATTATATTCTTCTCTATTTCCTTCACTAGAAGAAATATCTTCATTATTTTTAGCAAATTCATTTATATCAAAGTTATCTAAAAATGAATGCATAATTCCACTTATCTTTTCTATATTGTTTGGATTAAAAACATTATCAAATCCAAAAGTAAAAATTTTAAACATATCTTCCTCCCAATATATTTCTTAACACTTATATAATATTTATAAACTTCCAATTTGTTTAAATCATTTATCTTAATTTTAGTTGTGTTTTTAACCTTTAATTAGTGTATCCATTTCTAAATATTACTTAATTTTTTAAGCTATATAATCTCATCGCTTTTTTAATACGCTCATATTCCAAAGTATTAATTTTTTAAAATTTGTATCAATACACTATTGATTAATTCCATATAAGATATTACAATATTTATTATATATAGGAGGATACTATAATGAAGCGCATTGATAAGATTTATAACTATATTTTAAAAAATTCTAAGAACTTTAATAAAGATAAATTTTTAGATCAAAAGGGGTTTAGCGCCCAAGAAATTGGCGAAGAATTAGATATACTAAGAAATAATGTTTCAAAAGAACTTAATATTCTCTGTAGAGAGAAGAAAATTATTAAAATAAAAAATAGGCCAGTTATGTATTTTGATAGGAGTTGCCTTGAAAATATACTATCTATAAAGCTACCTCAAGACTTAGATGAAATATTAGATATTAATATATTACTTTCTTCTCCTTCAAATGCATTTATTGAGAATAAGTCACCTTTTAACTATCTAATTGGTGCTAATACAAGTTTAAAAAATCAAATTGAACAAGCCAAAGCTGCACTGATGTACCCACCAAACGGATTACATACATTAATAATTGGTGGTACAGGCATTGGTAAAAGTTTATTTGCTAACATAATGTATGAATACTCTAAATATATAAAAAAGCTCTCAGAAGATGCTCCTTTCGTTGTTTTTAATTGTGCTGATTATGCTAATAATCCACAACTTCTTCTATCATATATTTTTGGACACATCAAAGATTCCTTTATAGGTGCCGATAAAGAGACAGACGGTATTGTTTCAAGAGCCGATGGAGGCATTTTACTCCTTGATGAAATACATAGATTGCCACATGAAGCTCAAGAAATGGTATTTCACTTCATGGATACAGGAACTTACAATAAACTTGGCGAAACAGGTAGCACTCGAAGAGCTAGTATACTATTAATAGGTTCCACAACGGAAGATCCCAATTCCACCTTACTTAATACTTTCACAAGAAAAATCCCAATAACTATAACTATTCCAAGTTTTGAAGAAAGACCAATTGATGATCAAATTGAGTTGATACACTATTTGTTATCAAATGAAGCCCAAAGAGTTAACAAAACTATTAAGATTTCAGCTGAAGCTATTGAAGCTTTAATAAGAAGTACATCTTACGGAAATGTTGGACAGCTTAAATTGAATATCCAATCAGCGTGTGCAAAAGGATTTTTAAACTGTATTAATACAGATGAATGTATTGATATAAATTTAAACTTATTCCCATCTAATATAAAAAACAAAATTTTAACTTTTAGTAATAAAGAAAAGGTTAATGTAACAGAATTGGATATAATCCCTAACACAATTACAATTCAACCCGATGGTGATAAAACTTTCTTAGAAACTGATGATTATAAACCACCTTTTAATATTTATAACATTATTGAGGATAAAACTTCTGCTCTTCATGAAGAAGGTATGAGCGATGATTATATAAAAGATTTTATAACTACTGATATCAATATTCATTTAAAGCAATTCTATTCTAGGCTTAAAAACGATACACATCGTCGTGAAGTCTTATTAAAAATTGTTAATAAGGATATTGTTGAATTTGTTGAAGAGATCAAAGCTCTGGCAGAATCCAGATTAAATAGAAAATTAAATGAAAGATTTATTTATGCAACAAGTCTACATTTTAGCGCTCTGTTTAATAGAATTAAGAAAAAAAATGATTCCTTTTCATCACATATTGATCTACAATTATCTATTAACAATAAAGAATATGATGTTGCAGCTGAAATTCATCAGTTGACCCAAAAACGTTATAATATGACTATTCCTCCAATTGAGGTTGATTATCTAGCATTGCTTTTGGCTTCAATACAAGAATCCGCTCACCAAGAAAGGGTTGGCATATTGGTTGCTTCTCATGGCTCGAGTACAGCAACAAGTATGGTTGCTGTTGCTAGAAAGCTCTTTGATGTTGATAATATTTTAGCTGTAGATATACCTCTTGAAATGATGCCTTGTGATATGTTACAAGTTATTACTGAAAAAGTCAAAATAGCCGATGAAGGCAAAGGAGTATTGCTTTTAGTAGATATGGGATCATTAAATAGCTTGAGTGATGTTATAAATGAACGTACTAACATTAATACTAAAATTTTAGATATGGTATCAACACAACTAGTTCTAGAGGCTGTTAGAACATGTTCCCTCTGCAATACAGATTTAAACTCTGTTTGTTCTTATCTAGTTAATGATTTTAAAGGATATGCAAATAATGTTATTACCGAATACTAAACTTTAGTAAATTCTGAATTTAGTATCAAAATCAGTTTGTAAATACTGGAATATATATTATTCCTAAAACAAAGTGTATTAAAATATTTATATAGTGTATTGCTCTTGTAAAATTTCAATTTATTAAATATAATCAAACTGTATCCTTCAACAGTATTCAATGTTCTCTGACACACTAATGAGGATGTTAATTGCTATATATTAGTATCTAAATAGTAATTAAAAGGTGGTAAAGTAGTGATTTCATTAATTATAGACATTTATAAAAATTTCTCAAAAAAAGCTTATCAAATCAGCAGAAATGATTTTCGGTACTCAAAAATGTAGACATAGTTATATTTAAATCAGGTGAGGATATAGGTAATCTAGTTGGAACATATATTAACACAATTTTTACCTTCAGGTGTTCAATCTCACATAGTTGATTAGAATAAAAAAATGTAGTTAATCTACATTTTTTTAACAAATTTAATCACTTACATTCAGATGATTATTTATTTTTTCTTTTGAAATCAGTTATTTTTTCTTTAAACTTTCTTACTTCCTCTTTTGTTTTATTTATTTCTATATGATCTAAATTACCTCTACCTAACCTATCTGAAAGAGAAACTAAGAAAATCTCATTTATATCTACATCTCTTAGCATGTCTCCTATATTTTGAAATTTCATATCTTTAGTTACAAATAAACTTTGCATATGCCATCTTACAAGCCCTCTTACTTCATCTATAAAGTTTTCTTCCATATTAAAATATGTAAGAAATTCTCTAGCCATTTCAGCTCCTACACTGTCGTGGTTATAAGATGTTAGTCTTCCTTTTCTTAATTTAGTAGTAGGTTTTTTACCTATATCATGCAATAGAAGTGCCCACATAAATACTCTTTTATCTCTGCTTCTTTCTCTATTTACTGCCCCTTGATCAATAACCATCATTGTATGTATAAAGACGTTCCCTTCCGGATGAAATTTAGGATTCTGATCAACATCTCGTAAGTCACTTATCATTGAAAATGGATAATTATCAAGATTATGATTTTTTAGTGCATTCTCTAAGTAAATAGATGGCTTATCATCGCTAATTAAATGCTCCTCAATATTTAAAAAAATTTCTTTTTCATTCATAATATACTCCTATTAGACATTTTCTACTGAACCAATAAACTTTATTTTAATTCAACAATATTAGTATATCTAATATCAAAATTATTAAACTCAAAAGTTTTTAAAAAGCTACTTTCAATATTAATACATTATTTATATATAGAAATAGTAGGTAAATCTATATCAAAACAGATCAACCTACTATTTTCTATATATTTTATTCTTATTGCTTACTGCAAGTTAGATTCCATATTAATTGGTGAATACTTTATTTCTATAAAGCTGCATTTCCTCTCTCACCTGTTCTAATTCTTATAGCATCTGCAATATCAATTATAAATATTTTTCCGTCTCCAACTTCACCAGTCCTAGCAATTGAAGTAATAAGTTCAATTACGTCTTCTACCTTGTCATCTTCTACAACTATTTTAACTTCTATCTTTGGTAATACATTTGTTGTTATTTCAGTACCCCTATGATATTCCTTCCAGCCACGTTGTTGTCCGCATCCCATAACTTGACTTATAGTAACACCATTTATATTTTTATTCTTTAATGCTTCTTTAACTTCTTCAAGCTTCGAAGGTCTTACAATAGCTTCTACTCTTTTCATAATATACTTCCTCCCTAATCATCTATATAATGTATAATATTATTTTAACAATATATATCTAAAAATTATACAACTAATTTTTATACAAATACTTTATTACAATATATACATTACACAATACTATAAAGTTTCATGGATATATTAATTAATATTTAGTCTAATCCAGTAAACGCTGGGTATGCTGTTTCACCATGCTCAGCGACATCAAGACCATCAGCTTCTTCTGCACTTTCAACTCTAATAGTCATAAATAACTTCATAACTTTCAAGATAATAAATGTCATAACCGCTGCAAAAACTATTGTTATTGCTATACCTTCTATTTGAGCTATTAAAAGCTTAATATCTCCAAAGAAAAGACCATTCCATTGTGCTACAGAGTTTATTGCTGTTTGTCCAAATAGACCTGTTGCAATACCTCCCCAAACTCCTCCAATTCCATGACATCCAAAGGCATCTAATGCATCATCATATCCGAATTTAGATTTAACTGCAGTCATGAAGAAGAAACATATTGGAGATACTATAGCTCCTATTATAATTGAACTCCAAAGAGGAACGAATCCAGCCGCGGGTGTTATTGCAACTAATCCTACAACTGCTCCTGTTGCAGCTCCAAGTATTGTTGGCTTTCCATGTTTTATTTTCTCAATTAGCATCCATGAAAGTAGTGCTGACGCTGCCGCAGTATTTGTTGTCATGAAAGCATGAACTGCAAGTGGACCAGCATTTAATGCACTACCTGCATTAAATCCAAACCAACCAAACCAAAGTAATGCTGCTCCAAGAACTACAAATGGAATATTGTGTGGCTTATATGACATCATACCATATCCACGTCTTTTACCTAATACAATACAAGCTACAAGTCCTGAAACTCCTGAACTTATATGAACTACATCTCCACCAGCAAAATCAACTGCTCCTAAAGAGTTTATTAATCCGCCTGAACCCCACACCATATGTGCTAGTGGGTAGTATACTAAAATTGACCACAATGCTATGAATATAAATAGTGCTGAGAATCTCATTCTTCCTACTAAAGATCCTGTTATAAGAGCCGGAGTGATTATTGCAAACATCATTTGAAATGCTGCAAAAAGCTCATGTGGTATAGTAGGTGCATACGATGAAGGATCTCCACCTACTCCATTAAATCCAAAAAAGTTAAGTCCTCCTATTACTCCTCCAATATTATCTCCAAATGATAGTGAGTAGCCTATTAAAACCCACATTACAGATGCTAATCCACAAATAAAGAATGAAGACATTAACGTATTTAAAACGTTTTTTCTACGAACCATTCCACCATAAAAGAATGCAAGTCCTGGTGTCATTAAAAGTACAAGTGCTGAACAAATCAATATAAAACTGCTATCGCCAAAATTAATTTCCATAAAAAATCCCCCTTAAAAATAGTAAGTTTAAGATATAAATTGCTAATTAACATCTTGAAATTACTTAAATTTTTTCAAATAACTGTTAATAGAGAGATAACTGCGCACATTATCTAAAAATGAATTTAATATTCTCTTATAATTATAATTATAATTTTTATAAATGAAAAAAGGTGCTTGAGAAATATACTTACGATTATATTTCTCAAACACCATTGTTCTTATTGATAGTATATTATCTCCATATAAAATTGTCAACATTTTTTTCAAAGGAGATTTAATTTTGTTTAACATCTAATCAAAAACACTTAAGGTATTAATTATTATTTTTTTTATGTTTTCATGTTTAATTGGCATTTCCTCATTTGTTCCTATTAATTGAATTAAATTTACGAGATCTCTTAACTTACTTATGTTATACCAATTTTGAGTAAGTTTATAATCTGAAAATTTATTATACTCATATTCAAATGCCTCAACTAAATTTCTATTAAAATATTCTTCATATCTAAAGAACTGTCCTATGTCTGCTAAAGGGTGCCCCGCCATTGCAAGCTCCCAATCTAATATACCTGCTAGTATTTTATTTTTTATTATTATATTAGTGCCCTGAAAATCGCCATGAACAAGCCTAGGATCTTTATCTAAATCTCTTAATGCTTTTTCATTCTCCCTAATCACACGATTAATGCTATTTATAATAGTTTTTCCTAAACGCTTCTTAGCTATATCTCCCATGAAGCTTTCATAGCTGGAAACAAGTGGTGGTAGTTCTTCTCTTATATGTAAGCATTCATCTAAAGCCCCAACCTTAGAAAACTTATAGCTATGTATTTTAGCTAAAGCCCTTGCAACGTCTCTAACAAAACTATCCTCTAAACTATAACCTTCTCTTATAGCTTGCCCTATGGTTTGTCCCTCAATATATTCATAAATGGCATATTCTCTGTTTCCAATATCCTCATCTTCACTTACTCTATATGCTTCTGGTACAAGTACGAATTTAGAGTTTTTTAAGAAATTTAATAATTTAATTTCTTTCTTATAATCTTGCCCCTTTATAAAAAATATTTTTAATATATATTTTTTTTCTAGATTATTAGATTCAACAATATAATTTGTAGTCCTGCACCCAGAATCTATTGGTATAATATTATTAATGTCACACTCTTTCAATATACCTTTAAATAACTTTTTAATCGTTGCACTACTAACTTCCAAAAATGGAAATGTTCTTTCCCATCTATATTCCATGCCTTACCTCTTTATTTATTCAGCTTATTGCTTATAATCAAAATTAAATAAAAATATTCTCAAACAAAAGTTCTTTATAAGTCCAATTCCTTTTAAGTAAAATATTAAAATTTACGACAATATCTAAACAATATATTTTTACTATTTCCTTGGAAATAATCCACTAGGATGCTTCTAATTCCTTTACATAATCATAAGCTTTCTCTATTGCTTCTGTTTTAGTTTCGTATATATGACTTACTCCAATTTTAACTGCAAACCCCATCTTATCTAGTACTTTCATAGGTTGATTTTGTACATGTGTTAAGCAAAGTTTTATATTCAACTCATTACAATGTTTAAGTAATCTAGTTAATGCATCTATTGCAGATGCATCTATTGCGTGAGTATGTCTCATGTCTAAAATTACAACCCCCACTGAAGATTCAATTTCCTTCATTTTATCAAAAAACTCATGTACTACTCCAAAGAACATCGGACCATTTACTTGATATACGCGTATCCTTCCATCTGCTTTTTCTAGTACAGTATTAGTATCCTTATCGAAAACCTTCTCCTCTACCAAATCTCTAATTTCAGTAGTATCAGATACTCTCTTCATAAATAAAAACATAGTCATAATCATTCCAATTCCTATTGCTATAACCAAATCAAATATAACCGTACATGTAAATGTAAGTAATAATACAATAACATCACTTTTAGGTGCCTTTAATAATGATTTAAACACTTTCCATTGACTCATATTATAAGCAACTATTATCAAAATTGCTGAAAGTACGGACATTGGTATCATCCTTGCAAGTGGCATCAAAATTAACATAGTAGCTAACAATGTTATAGAATGTACCATCCCTGATATTGGACTTCTTCCATTTGATTTTACATTAGCAGCAGTCCTTGCAATCGCACCTGTAGCAGGTATTCCACCAAATATTCCACATGTAATATTAGCTAAACCTTGAGCTATGAGTTCCATATTTGAATCATGCTTATCTGATATCATTCCATCCGCTACGGTTGCTGATAATAGTGATTCTAATGCTGCCAGTATAGCAATAGTAATAGATGGAGCAATCAATTTATTTATTACATCCATATCTATCTTTGGGAACATGGGCATTGGTAATGTTGATGATATCTCTTGAAACCTACTTCCTATAGTCTCTACTGGTATATTAAATATTTTCACAAAAATAGTAGCGACAATTAGCGCAATCATTGATCCAGGTATTGTCTTGCTAACTTTAGGCCAAAATATCATTATAAAAATACAGCTTATACCTATTATTAGCGACCACCTATTTAGCGTTCCTATATTGGTAAGATAACTTTTCCATTTTGCAAAAAACTCTGCTGGAACATTTTCAATGTTCAATGCTAAAAAATCTTTGACTTCAGTGGATACCAGCGTTACTGCTATACCAGCAGTAAATCCTATTGTTATTGTCTGGGGTATGTACTTAATTAATGAACCAAACTTTAAAATCCCCATTATTATTAATATAATTCCAGCCATTATCGTTGCTACAACAAGTCCACCTATACCATACTCTTGAATAATAGAATAAATTATAACGACAAAAGCCGCTGTAGGTCCACCTATTTGAACTTTACTTCCACCTAAGAGTGAAATAATAAATCCTGCAAATATTGCTGTCGTAAGCCCTTTCTCTGGAGATACTCCCGATGATATTCCAAGTGCTATTGACAACGGTAATGCTATTACAGCTACAATAACGCCAGCTATAATATCCTTCATAACTTGCTCTCTAGTAATTTCCTTGTTCTTAATCATAGAAAAGAACTTAGGCATCATTTCTAATCACTTCCTTATTAAATTTGTCAGTCTCTATCTTACTCCTAAATTTTAAAGTAGTCAAAATACCCATGTCATTGCTACATTACTAGACGAATTTATAGAGAAATTAATCTAAAGTGATTTTTTATTGAAGCCAATTCATTTAACTTATAACAATTATCTATAATATAATTATACTTTTTTATCACAGTTATGTTAAATACTTAATATTTTATCTATCTTACTTTCTAATCCTTTTGTGATATTCATTAATGGCAATCTAACTTCATCAGAATCTATTATACCTAGTCTCTTTAGGCTGTACTTAAGAGGTGTTGGATTTGGTTCTGAAAATAATAGCGGTATCATTTTATATAGAGAATTCCATTTTTTTAGTGCAGCTTGATGATCATTAGCCTTAGCTAAGTTATATACCTCAATAAAATCTTTAGTATTTAAATGTGCTGATGCCATTATTCCGCCTTGTCCTCCAAGCATAAGCGTCGTATAAAAATACATATCTTCACCTGTTAAGATGGAAAAATCTTTTGGAGGATTCATTAATAGTTCAGTTGTTTGCTTCATGCTTCCACAGCAGTCTTTTATTCCTATTATGTTTTTTAACTGAGATAATACATGCACAGTTTCATTTTCAATATTAGCTCCAGTTCTATATGGTATATTATAAAGTACTATATCCAAATCAGTTGATTCTGATATACTTTTAAAGTGCTCATAAATACCTCTTTGATCTGGTCTCGAATAATATGGTGTAACTGATAGTATTCCATTCACTTTATGCTTTTCTACTAATTTTAGCTTTTTAATTACTTCACTTGTATTATTGCCGCCTAATCCTACGTATACTGGAACTCTATTCTTATTATATTCAACAGTTTTTTCTAAAATTTCTTCATATTCATTCTCTAGTATTGTAGGTGATTCTCCTGTAGTTGCAAGTGGTATAATTCCATTTACTCCTTCTTCTACGTAATGATTAATCATTCTTTCGTAAGATTTAAAATCTACCTTTCCATCTTTAAATGGTGTTAATAATGGTACTAGAACTCCTTCAACCTTTGCCAACTTCTCCAACTCCTCAAATCTATTTTATTAAATAAGAAAACCCGTTAGCATATATACCAACGGGTAGAGTTAACCGCATAAAACTTGTACAAAACTAAAACATAATAATATCATAACTATAACATTATTATCTATAGCTTCACCAAATCCTTGTAGCTCTCCACTTTCGTGACAGTTATGCATATATTTTATGCATACCCAGAAATAAATTTTTGCATAATCTAAATCTTCGGCTATAATACCTTTCTTTATTAGTCAACGTTTGCCAACTCATAATAAATACTCTTTATTAATAGCACCTCTACCTTAGGTTTTCGTTATTATATTATTAAAATTATATCATTTAATTAACTACTTGTAAATAAAATAGCATCTATCACTTTGCCAAATAACATAATTATTACTAATATTATTATCGGCTTTATAATCTTCGCTCCACTTTTAATTGCAAAATGTGCCCCTAAATAATTTCCTAAACTAGCACATATAGCTGCAGGTATACCTATCATAAATAAAACCTTGCCATTTAATATATAAGCTATTAGTGCTGCAAAATTAGATGCCAAATTCACTATCTTAGCATTACCAGACGCAGTTATAAGATTGAATCCTAAAAACGATGTGAAAGCTAAAACTAAAAATGTTCCTGTTCCCGGACCAAAAAATCCATCATAAGCTCCTATTAGTAAACCTATTATTCCTGCCACTAAATAAAACTTCCTATATTCTACTTTCTTTTCGTTATTTTCTACTCCAATTCTTCTGTTAAACAAAAGAAAAATTGCAACAATAGGTAAAATGATAATAAGACAGTATTGCAAATACTTTTCATCCAGTAACAATACTAATTGCGTTCCAAACCAAGATCCTATAATAGCACCTATAGCTGAAATTAATGCTGGTTTAATTTTTATATTACCACTACTTAAAAATTTTATGGAAGCCGCAAATGTTCCAATACCATTTGCAAACTTATTGGTTCCATATGCCATATGTATTGGCATTCCAGCAAAAATATATGCTGGCAAAGAGATTATTCCCCCTCCACCTGCAACAGCATCCACGAAACCTGCGCAAAATACTAATGGGCATATGATGAGCAATGTTATATTATATGAATACATAACCTCTCCTAACGACAATAAGTTAATTATATCTTCTATAAAAATAATTAACTTATTACGACCTTAATAAAACTAAAATAAAAAAGATAGTTATTACAACTATCTTTTGCTTACCTCGCAACGTCCTACTCTGCCACACAGTCTCCCATGCAGTACCATCGGCGCTATAGACCTTAACTTTCCTGT